>JAZOQG010000028.1:0-10026 GCA_045656005.1 Clostridia bacterium | reverse complement strand
GGCATGATTGAGGCAGTTAAATGCGGTGCATTATCTCTTGAAAAGCTTGAGGCCATGACTTGTGTTTGTTCTGTGGGAATTGACATGGTTGTAGTTCCTGGCGACACATCTGCAGAAACCATTTCGGGTCTTATTGCAGACGAAGCGGCAATCGGCATGGTAAATACAAAAACAACTGCCGTAAGAATTATTCCAGCACCCGGCAAAAAGGTTGGCGATGTGGTTGAATTTGGAGGACTTTTGGGCACAGGACCTGTAATGCCAATAAATGGTTACGATTGCAGTGAATTTATAAAAAGAGGCGGAAGAATTCCCGCTCCTATTCATTCTTTGAAAAACTGATTGGGGTGTGAAGATGTACAGTGAAAAAGTGAAAATCAGATACAGTCATCTTTCATCAGGCAAAAAAACGGGGCTTTGTTCTCTGCTTAATTTCTTTCAGGATGTTGCAACGGGACACACTTCGGGAACAAAATATTCAATGCACAATTTATACGACTTAAACCGTGCGTGGATACTGATTTCAATGAATGTAGAAGTTTACAGATATCCTGAAATTGACGAGGAAATTTTAGTTTCTACATACCCGCAATCCTATGAGAGAATTTATGGAAACCGTTGTTATGAAATTTCTGATGAAAGCGGAAATATTCTTGCAAAGTGCTCATCGGTTTGGGCATTTATGGACACGGAAACCAAACGAGTTACAAAAGTTTTTCCCGATTTTTCAGAAATTTTTACATGCAATGAGGAACACGAACTCGAATTTTTAAGACGTGAACCGCAAGTGGGTGAATGTGAAAAAAGTGCCGAAATTATTGTAGGAAAAAGAGAAATTGACACAAATCATCACGTTAACAACGTAAAGCTCGTTTCATTTGCAATGGAAGCACTTCCGCTTGACTGCGAAGTTAAAAAAGCGGAAATTTATTACAGAAGTGCAGTCTACGAGGGCGAAAAAATAAGTATTTTATCGTGCCAAGAGGGTAGGAATATAGGCGTAAGACTTTGCGGAGACGATGAAGATAAGGCAAGGGTTACGGTAAAATTCTATTTATAAAACAAAAAAGAGCCAATGGCTCTTTTTGTTTTATAGTCCAAAATAGGTTAGGATACCTTGATACATTGCATACGCAAAGCCATATGGGTCATCACGCATTTTTCTTGCATCTGACGGGTTTGTGAGAAAGCCGAGTTCTATTAGCACAGCAGGCATTTTAGTTTTGCGGAGAACATAAAGAGAAGGTCTTATTTTTACACCCCTGTCTCGTGTTCCCATTCTCATGACAATTGAATTTAATATACTTTCAGCAAAAGGATAAGCCTCGCCCTCTCTTCTATACACAAATGCCTCGCTTCCGTTTGCAGATGAGTTACTGACGGCATTTGTATGGATACTCACAAAATAATCAGCTCCCCAATTATTTGCCATATTTACACGAAGGCGAAGGCTTTCGGCATTTGTGCCTCCCAAAACCTCATTCGGAGTGTCACGAGAGAGCATCACGTCAAATTCTCCATTTTCCATCAAAAGATTATAAAGATATCTCCCCACCTCATAAGTTACTTCATCTTCATAAAGTCCAAGCCCCTCAGCTCCTGTGTTGGCACCCTCGGGGTTATGGCCCTGGTCTATAAAAATTTTAATCAATGTATTACCTCCCTTAAATACTTTATGCGAAGAAGATAAATTTTGACATATTTTTTAGCCTCGTGCATATTATATATAATCAATTTGAAAAGAGGTAGATAAATGTTTATCCATGTTGTTAAAAGAGGCGAAACAATTTCTCAAATCGCAAGAGAGTATGGTACATCACCTGAGCGCATAATTTCCGACAATGCTCTCTCATCACTTCCCTACCCCGTAGTGGGGCAGGCACTTATAATTTTAATACCCGAAATTATCCATACAGTAAGAAGCGGCGAAAGCATTTTTTCAATAGCACAAAGCTATGGCATCAGCCAGATGTCTCTCCTTCAGAAAAATCCAACCTTAATTTTAAATCCAACGTTATATGTAGGGCAGGTTTTAACAATTACATTTCGTGACGAAGAAAACACTCCGCTTTTTATTTCAGGCTACGTTTACCCTTACGTTTCGCAAAATGTTTTTATCCGCACCTTGCCTTTTGTTTCGGAATGTGCAGTCTTTGGTTACGGTTTTAATGACGACGGTTCACTTATTCCGCCTTACCGCGACAATGCACTTATAAACACAATTTACGAATATAATGCCTCCCCCATTTTACTCCTTTCGTCCATAACAGGTGACGGCTCGTTCAGCACAGAGCGCTCATCTCTCCTTTTTAATGACCTGACACTCCAGAATACTGTTTTAAATAATCTTATTGATGTAATGCGCGAAAAAGGATATCAGGGACTTGACATAGATTTTGAATATATAAATCAAAATGACACTGCTGCATTTATCCGCTTTATAGAAAATGCAGTAGAAAAAATGCATGAGTACGGATTTAGTGTAAATGTTGATTTGGCGCCAAAAACCTCGGCAAATCAGCAGGGAATTTTATACGAAGCACATGACTACAGGGCAATAGGCGAAATAGCAGATACTGTTCTTTTGATGACTTATGAATGGGGTTATACCTACGGACCGCCCATGGCTGTGGCTCCACTTCCTGCAGTAAGGCGAGTTGTGGAATACGCAGTAAGCGAAATTGAGAGAGAAAAAATAATGATGGGAATACCAAATTACGGGTACGACTGGCAGCTTCCCTTTGAAAGAGGGGTTACGAGAGCCGAAAACATCGGAAACGAAGGTGCAGTAATGCTTGCGGCGAGAGTGGGAGCTGAGATAGAGTTTTCAGAAAAAGACCAGTCGCCATTTTTCCGCTACACGGACCAAAATGGGAGCGAGCACGAAGTTTGGTTTGAAGATGTGAGAAGTATTTCAGCAAAATATGACCTTATCAGGGAATTTGATTTGCGAGGCGCTGGTTACTGGAATATAATGCGCAATTTCAACCAGAATTGGGCATATGTAAGTCACAGCTTTGATGTAATTAAAAATGAGGGCAACTAAGGCCACAACCTGATAAGGCAGTTTTGGTTTTGAAGCCATATTTTTCATTTATACTGCATCAAAAAAGTCCGAAATACGACAGTATTACGGACTTTTTGTTCTTTGTCTAAATATAAAAATCTGATATTCAAAACTGCGTTGCATCCTAAAATTGAAATTTTTGAATGAATTTCAAGGCGAAAGACGCACATAATCCTGACGGATATGGGCGTTTTTTAACGAAGAAATTCGTCAAAAAGACGATTTTTAGGACAATACTTCCTTATCTGGTTGTGGCCAAAAGTTGCCCTCATTTTCAAAGAGCTGTTCGGGGTCTATTTTCACTCCGTCTTTTTCTGCCTCAAAATGAAGGTGCACCCCTTTTGCACTTTCAAGGCGTGAAGTGTTTCCTGATATGGCGATTATATCTCCTGCAAAAACTTCATCACCCATCTTTTTCTCTGCTTTTCCGAGGGAACAGTATCTTGTTATGGTTTTATCGGTATGTGTAATTTCTATGCAAAGTCCCCAGAAATCATCTGTGTAAACCGATGTGATTTTTCCGTCACCTGCCGCCATTATTCCCTCTCCCACGTTACAGACATAGTCCTCTCCATCGTGTGTGCGAAAATCATCCATTGTTTCAGAATAAATCATTTTCCCGTCGCTGTAAGGGTTTGACACTTCGCTCTGGACAGGTCTTTTAAAAACCGTTTTTTGTGGTGATGGCGAGGGTGCAGATGCCGTTTTTTCCTCTTCAACCGATATTTTTTTACTCATTGCATTCTCGGCTTCCTCTTCCTCTTTGCGAAGCTGAGGAATGTATGTTATCTCTTTCGGCATTTCTTCTTTTTCTTTTCTGCTCTCTGTAATATATCCAACCGTACCTAAAACGGTTGTAACTAAAATTATGGCAAAATACAGCCCGTATTTTTTCATAAAATTCACTCTTCCACTTCCTTTCAATACTAGTATTACCATATAAAAATTGAAAATACATTAATATTTTGTTACAAAAAATAATTTCTCTTTAAAAAAATCGTATAATATGGTATCATAATACCAAAGGAGGGATTTTTATGATTAAAAAATTTACATGTACATTACTTGCCGCAGTTTTTCTTTTTTTATCAGCTTCGGCAGAAACTATATACGAAGACAGTAAAAGCCGCATAATAACAAGAGGTGTAAAGCATACATACACCGAACGTCTCACAGACGGATACTGGCAAAAAATAAACGTTATCGAAGCGGATTTAAATGATGAAAATGTTGAGATTGCACCGCTTTTTTCAAAAGAAGGAATTAGCGACAAAGAAACTCTTTCATCGCTTGCCAAATCGGGCGGCGTAGTTGCGGCTATAAATGCTGACTTTTTTGACACAACAACACCTTCGGGAAAAACCACTCCTTTAGGTCTTACAATATCAGACGGAGAAATTATTTCCTCTGCATCGCACGATACGGGACTTGCTGCAATTTTGGAAACTGACAAAACACTTATGACAGGCTATTTCCAAACAGAAATATATCTGCATGCCAAAAACGAAAATAAAATGCAGATACTCCATATAAACAAGTACCATTCAACAAATTCAATGGTGCTCTTTACAAAAGATTTTGGCACTTCTACTCCGAAAAACACCGACGGCAGTGCAGAAATGACTGTAATTGGTGACAAAGTTACTGCTATAACCTACGGTGAAGGAGAAACAAAAATTCCTGAAAACGGTTACATTATAAAGGTAAATCCTGCGATAAACAACTTTTTTGCAGAAAATTTTGAAATTGGCGACGAAGCAAAAGTAACAGTTTCAATCACGCCTGATTTGGGTGACATCAAAACAGCGGTAGGCGGAGGCACAGTTTTAGTTGAAAACGGGAAAGTTGCCACCTTTACGCACAACGTATCAGGAAATCATCCAAGAAGTGCCGCAGGCATTTCAAAAGACGGGAAAAAGCTTTACCTTGTAACCGTTGAAGGAAGAGAAGCAAACACTCCCGGCATGTCGCAGACTGCTCTTGCAAACTTTTTAATTTCAATCGGGGCATACTCTGCCATAAATTTTGACGGCGGAGGCTCTACTGAAATGGTGACAAGGAATAATGCAGGAAACATTGAAATTACCAACACCCCGTCAGACGGGGGAGAGCGCAGTATATCAACGGCTTTAGGTGTTAAAAGTGTGGGCGTTGGCGGAATTTTTTCCTCCATGACACTTTCTGTTTCAAAGGAAAATGTATATCTTGGTGACTATGCAGAAATTTGGGTATCCCCCTTTGACAACTTCCAAAATCCTACAGTAATCGGAAACGATATTACCTTCTCAGCAGATGACGGCGGAGAGTTTGTGGGAAATTCATATTATCCCCAAAAGGCAGGAATGCGAACAATTACTGCAAATTGCATGGGGGTTTCAGCAGAAATTAAAATAAATGTTTTATCAGAAATTGCAAACCTTACTTTTTATCCCGAAACATTTAATGGGAACAAAGGATATTTATCTGTTGTCGCATCCGACTCCAACGGCATAAAATCCCAGATTTCACCCGAAAGCATTGGATGGAGAGTTGAAAGCGGTGATGCAACTGTTTCCTTTGGAAACATAAAAACAAACGGAAAAGCTGAAATTTCTGCAACCTTTGGTGACAAAATTATAAAAACCACCATAAACGGAGAGTATGAAAAAATTCCGCTTTTTGATAAATTTTCTTCTTCAGTAAAAAATCCTGATTTTATAATTTTGCCCTCATATCTTCCTGACAACACATTTATAAACAAAGTTGTAAACGAGAGAATTTCCATTCGTGCCGAAAAACACAAAAACTCATTCATTATGGAAACCGATTTTACTGACAAGAGCATATCAGGCACAAAAATTCTCACTCTTCAAAATCACAAAGCACCCTCATCTGCTCTCGCTTCATGGAAAAACTTTTTAAACCTTGAGAATGCGAGCGAGCAAAATATCATAATTTATCTTGCAGGTGACGAAAAATATTGTGACGAAGCATCAAAGAGAATGTTTGACAAAACGCTCATAAAGTTATATAATCTTAAGAAGAATGTTTTCGTTTTATCGAAAGGTGACGAAACTGCCGTTGATATTGAAAACGGAGTGCGATATATCAAAATAAAATCCCCAAAAATTTCACTTGCGGATTTTAAAAACACTTTTGATACCGCTGTGTATTTAAAATTTAAAGAGCATAGCGGAAATCTCTTCTATGAATTTGATAAAATATTTTAAGGTGAAAAAATGAACTACAAAGAAGAAGCAGAGATTTTTTTTAAAAAAGATATTTTTGCCACAGAAGCTACGGGCATAATAATTGACGAAGTGGAAAAAGGATATGCAAGGTGCCATTTTGACATTTTGCCTCATCACTTAAATGCAGACGGAGTCGTAATGGGTGGTGCGATATTTACACTTGCAGACTTTACCTTTGCGGTTGCAGCAAATGCAGGAGAAGCGGTTACAGTTTCACAAAACTGCAACATAACATACCACGCACCCGCTACAGGGAAATATCTTTATGCCGAATCAGAAAGCATTAAAAGCGGCAAAAGTACATGCTTTTTTATAACAAAGGTTTTTACTGATGAGAAAAAACTCGTTGCAACAGTTACGTCAACGGGTTTCCGAAAAATACAATAGGAGGAGAATATGAACAAAATCGGAGAAATTTTCGGCAGTTATGTTTTTAGCGACAGAATAATGCGTGAAAGACTGCCGAAAGACACTTACAAGGCACTTAAGAAAACCATCACCGACGGGAAAAGGCTTGACCCGTCGATTACAAACGTTGTTGCCTCTGTTATGAAGGACTGGGCAATAGAAAAAGGGGCTACTCACTTTACCCACTGGTTTCAGCCTATGACGGGCATCACAGCCGAAAAGCACGACAGCTTTATAGAGCCTGAGGCAGACGGAACTGTTATTATGGAATTTACGGGCAAAAACCTGATGAGTGGCGAAGCGGATGCTTCATCGTTCCCATCAGGCGGTCTCCGTGCAACATTTGAAGCAAGAGGATACACCACATGGGACCCTACCTCCTATGCATTCATTAAAAATAATACTCTTTGTATTCCTACTGCGTTTTGTGCCTACGGCGGTGAGGCTCTTGATAAGAAAACCCCTCTTCTGCGTTCTATGGATGCAGTTTCAAAGCATGCACTTCGCATTTTGCGTCTTTTTGGAAACGACAGTGCCAGAAGAGTTATAGCAACAGTGGGTGCAGAGCAGGAATATTTTCTTATTGACAAAGAAATGTTTAACAAAAGAAGTGACCTTCTTTACTGCGGAAGAACACTTTTTGGTGCAAAATCTCCTAAAGACCAGCAAAAAGATGACCACTATTTCGGCACAATAAAGCCAAGGGTTAAAGCCTTTATGAAAGAACTTGACGAGGAATTATGGAAACTCGGAGTTTACGCAAAAACTGAGCACAACGAAGCCGCTCCCGCGCAGCATGAATTAGCTCCCATATTTACCTCAACCAATATTGCCGCAGACCAGAATCAGCTTATGATGGAGCTTATGAAAACTGTTGCAGACAGACACGGACTTTGTTGCATTTTACATGAAAAGCCTTTCTCATGCGTTAACGGTAGCGGCAAGCACAACAACTGGTCTCTTTCCACAAACGATGGTGAAAATCTTTTAAATCCGGGTGACAAGCCTGAACACAATGCTCAGTTTCTCCTCTTTTTAACTGCGGTTATAAAAGCGGTTGATACATATCAGGGACTGCTTCGTGCATCTGTTGCAAGTGCAGGAAACGACCATCGTCTTGGTGAAAGCGAAGCTCCGCCTGCAATTATTTCAATGTTTTTAGGTGACGAGCTTTCAGAAATTCTGGAATCTGTTGCAAACGGTGAGGACTATGTGAGAAAAGAAGCGGGTGTTTTGAAAATCGCAAAGGTTTTACCTGCATTTTTAAAAGACACCACCGACAGAAACAGAACTTCCCCCTTTGCTTTTACGGGTAATAAGTTTGAATTTCGTATGCTCGGGTCATCTTCTTCTATTTCAGAGCCAAATACTGTAATCAATACTGCTGTTGCAGAGGTACTTGACGAGTTTGCAACTCTCCTTGAAGAAAGCGATGACTTTACAAAGACGCTCAATGACATTATGAAGTCAACCTTAAAAGAGCACTCACGCATAATATTTAACGAAAACAATTATTCTGACGAGTGGACAAGGGAAGCTGAAAGACGCGGACTTTTAAATCTTAAGACAACTGTTGATGCTCTCCCCTCATTCATAGAAAAGAAAAATGTTGAGCTTTTTACAAAGCACAACATTTACACAGAGGCAGAAATTTACTCAAGATATGAAATTTTGCTTGAGGAATATTCAAAAACAATCAACATTGAAGCCATTACAATGCGCCAAATGCTCAGAAAAGAAATTCTTCCTGCAATCACTTCATATATGAAAGAGCTTGCAGAAACCATAACGTTTAAAAAGTCTGCATGCGAAGGACTTTCATGCGGATACGAAACTGACATTCTCAAAAAGCTTTCTCTGTCAGCAGATAATCTTCACACTCTCTCAAAAGAGCTTGACGCAGTTTTACTTGAAACTGAAGACAAAGATGCACTCGCAGAGGCTACTGCATTCAAAAACAAGGTTATACCCGTAATGAGAGAAATACGCTTAATTGCAGATGAATGCGAAATGACAGTTGCAAAAAAATACTGGCCATATCCTTCTTATGGAAGAATAATGTTTAGTGAATAACATGAATAAAGCCCTCTCTTTTGAGAGGGTTTATTTTATTTGACAAGAATATAAATCTTTGATAAAATAAATAATAACAAAAAGAGATAAAGTTGGTGTATTATGGACATAAACGAGCTTCGTGCCCTTATAAAATATCACAGCGACCGTTATTATAACGATGATGCTCCTGAAATTTCAGATTATGAGTATGATATGCTCATGCGCGACTTACGCAAAATGGAGGAAGAAAATCCCGATTTAGCAGAAGAAAGTTCTCCTACCAGAAACGTTGGCGGAGGTGTTTCATCAGCTTTTGAGGCGGTTGTTCACGCAGTTAAAATGGAAAGTCTTAATGATGTTTTCAGCCGTGAGGAATTTATGGATTTCGGCAGAAAGGTTAAAGATGCTTTAGGCTTTGAGCCCGAGTATGTGGTTGAGCCTAAAATTGACGGACTTTCCGTGTCACTCGAATACCAAAACGGAAAGTTTTTCCGCGGCTCTACAAGAGGTGACGGAAATGTGGGCGAAGATGTTACACATAACCTTCTAACAATAAAATCAATTCCCAAAACTTTAACCGAAAACATTCCATATCTCGAAGTTCGTGGCGAGGTGTTTATGCCCCGCGAGGCTTTCGTGCGTCTTAACGAGCAGCGAAGCGAGAGTGGTGAGAGCATTTTTGCAAATCCAAGAAATGCAGCGGCAGGCTCTCTTCGTCAGCTTGACAGCGCGGTTGCGGCAGAACGTGAACTTGATATTTTTGTCTTTAACATTCAAAGAGCGGAAGGAATAGAATTTAAAACTCATGCCGACGGAATAAAAAAACTTGGCGAGCTTGGATTTAAAGTAATTCCTCACGAAAAGGTATTCAGTACCATTGAAGATGCCTTTGAAAAAGTTATGAGTATAGGCGAAGGCAGAAGCGAATATTATTATGATATAGATGGTGCAGTTATAAAAGTAAACGACCTTATGCTCCGTGAAAAATTGGGAAGCACATCAAAATTCCCAAGATGGGCGGCGGCTTTTAAATTTCCTGCTGAGCAGAAAGAGACAAAACTGCTTGACATCATTTTGCAGGTGGGCAGAACGGGAGCGGTTACACCTAATGCGGTACTCGAAACCGTTTCTCTTGCAGGCACATTCGTAAGCCGTGCAACTTTGCACAACATGAATTTCATAAGGGAAAAGGATATAAGAATAGGTGACACCGTACTCCTTCAGAAAGCAAGAGACATAATCCCTGAGGTTGTGCGAAGTCGGAGG
>JAZOQG010000027.1:0-42061 GCA_045656005.1 Clostridia bacterium | reverse complement strand
GGATTTTTTGATTTGTTTTCAATGGTACAGCCCGGGCAGGATGTAAGGCTTGACCCTTCGCGTGTGGCATCAACAATTATTACAGGTGTCGGTTTTCTTGGAGCGGGTGCAATATTTATCAGAAAAAATACTATAAACGGTCTTACAACTGCGGCAGGTATATGGGCAACTGCAGGTGTAGGCATGGCGGTTGGAGCAGGTTTTTATTTTATAGGAATTGTTTCTTCGCTTATAATGGTGTTTGTTCAGATTTTTTTACATAAAAATAATTGGTTTACAAGAAAAATTCCTGCATCTGAAACTGTTAAAATTGTAATAGACAATTCGGGTGGCACAGGACTTATGGAAGTAAACGAAATTCTTGCAAGAAAACACGTTGATCTTTTGAATATAAAAACAGAAACAATAGATGGCGGAAAACAGCTTTCTGTTGAAATGCACATTAAAGTGCCGTCGGGTGCAAACCCAATAGAAATTGCAAATATTTTTGCAAAAAGTGAGAAAATTAAATCAATAGACGTATAACCACAGGACGATGTGTGCTCGTCCTGTGGTTTTTATTTTGTCTGTAATAAGAATTTAATAATTTTTTTTAGGAAACCCCTTACAATTATCTTTTATTTGTGATAAAATAAACTATAAGTATATTAAAAAATACAAAAGGAGGCTCACCGTGGAATTTTTAAATGTTTCTCTGGAGGCAATAAGGAAGTTTTTTGTTCTTTTCAGATTAAGTGACCTTATTGATATTTTAATTGTAGCATTCATTGCATATAAGGCAATAAAGCTTGTTAAAGAAACGAGAGCACAACAGCTTGTAAAGGGACTTTTGGTGCTTGTTGTGATTTTGCTTTTAAGTCAGTGGCTTCGTTTTAACACGATAAATTACATACTTCGTAACACCATGCAGGTTGGTGTTGTTGCGGTTTTGGTTGTTTTTCAGCCTGGGCTTCGCCGTGCCCTTGAAAAAATGGGAAGAAGCAACATAAGTAACATTTTTAATTCTTCAAATGACGATATTGATGAGCTTGTTTCAGAAATTTCAGAGGCGGCATCTTTTATGTCGGATGAAAAAATTGGTGCTCTTATGGTTATTGAAAGAGAAACAAGGCTTGGAGATATTTTAAATTCAGGCACAGAAATTTCTGCAAAAGTTTCAGCTCCTTTGCTTATTAATATTTTCATACCAAACACACCGCTTCATGATGGTGCGGTAGTAATCAGAGAAGGGAAAATTCAGGCGGCGGCATGCATTTTACCTTTGACACATAATGATTCTTTAAGCCGCGAGCTTGGTACACGTCACCGTGCAGCGCTTGGTGTTACTGAAAACAGTGACTGCATAGTTGTGGTTGTAAGTGAAGAAACCGGAAAAATTTCCTTTGCGGAAAATGGGGATATGACAAGAAATCTCTCAATTGAGGCTCTTAAAACGATGCTCACCGCAGCGCTTACGCCAGACTCCCTGCACAAGGAAGAGATTAAAAATATAAAGGGGATGTTAAAATGGCGAAAAAAATAAAACCTGATTTTTTATATAAAGCAGTGTCGCTTCTTATTGCCATTGCGCTTTGGTTTTTTGTTGCCTATGCGGAAAACCCTGAAATGGAGCTTTGGTTTAAGGATATTCCAATAACGTTTTTAAACGAAACGGTGCTTACAGAAAGAGGACTTGTGAGAGTAAAGGGTGAGGAGCCTTTAGTATCTCTTAAAGTCAGCGGAAACAGAAGGGCGATAGTTGCACTTTCATCTTCCGATATTGTTGCAACTGTTGATTTGAGCGCAGTAAAATCTGCAAAAAGTTACACACTTCCGATATCTGTAAAATTCCCTGTCGACGGGCTTGTGGTATCCGACAAAAAGCCTTACAGTGTTGTTGTTACGGCTGAAAATATTATAACAAAGGATTTCCCGGTCGAGGTTATAAGAGAAGGAGAAACGGCTGAAAACATTGAAATTGCAAAAATCACACCACTTCTCGGAAGAGTTTCGGTAAGCGGCGGTGCAGGTGTTATAGAAAATATTGAAAGCATTAGCGCGGTTCTTGATGTAAGCGATATTTCTGCTGACAAAAAGGTTCAGGCGCCTATAAGAGTTACTCTTAAAAATGGCGAGACGAATGCAGATGTAAAGCTTTCGAACACTTATGCGGAAATGGATGTGCTCGTAAATATAACAAAAGATATTTCTGTAAATGTTGTTTTCGGAGATGACTGCAAGGACATTATAAAGAGTGCAAAAGTATCTCCTGAAACCGTTCGCCTTTATGGAAAATATGAGGATTTGAAGGATATTTCAGCTATTAATACAAAGCAGATATCTGTTTCAAGAAAATATGAAACAGAGAAAATAACAACATATCTTGAAATTCCCGAAAAGGTGCAAAATGTTGACAACATAAATTCTGTAATAGTGGATGTTACGATTTCAAAGGACAGCGTTGAAAATGAATAAACTGACTTTAGATATAAAAAATTTTGATGTTGAGGCAATTTTTACATGCGGTCAATGTTTTCGCTTTGAAAAAGAGGATGACGGAAGTTTTACTGCGATTGCAAACGGCAAGGTTATAAACCTTTCAAAAGACGGAGATAAGATAACATTTTTGAATGTTTCCAAAGAAGAATTTGAAAGTATATGGAAAAACTATTTTGACATAGAACGTGACTACGACGTTATTGCTGAGAAACTTTCACAAAATCCCGTTTTAAAGGAAAGCGTTGAGTTTGGAAGGGGAATAAGAATACTTCGTCAGCCGTTTTTTGAATGCATGTTATCTTTCATAATTTCGGCAAACAACAATATTCCCAGAATTCAAAAGATTATAAACAAGTTATCTATGCTTTTTGGCGAAAAGATTTTGTATGATGGAAGAGAATACTTCGCTTTTCCAAAACCCGAAGCACTCGCAAACATTGACGAAGAAAGCCTTAAAGACTTACATGCAGGTTACAGAACAAAATATATTGTAAAAGCCGTAAGGCAGTATTTAAAAGGAGAAGTAAGCGAAGAAAAAATCATGGCACTTCCGTGGAAAGAGGCAAGGACAGAGCTTATGAAAATAAGCGGAGTGGGACCGAAAGTTGCCGACTGCATTTTGCTTTTTTCCTTTGGCAGATTTGAAGTTTTCCCGACTGATGTTTGGGTTAAGAGAGTTATGGGCGAGCTATTTGATTGCGACGAAAAAAATGCAACTAAAAAAGGCATGGAGCTTTTCGGAGAATATGCAGGCATTGCCCAGCAGTATCTTTTCTACAAAAGACGTGAAATGAGGACAGACAAATGAGAATGAGAAAAAAGAAAAATATAGTACCGAGAATGGAAGCGGTGAAAAGCTACCTTCTGGAAAATGCCCGAGACATTCCGCTTAATGAAAATATTTATCTTGAGGTAGGCTGCGGAAAGGGAACTTTTATATGCACCATGGCAAAAAGACATCCCGAAAGGCAGTTTGTTGCAGTTGAAAAGGTTGAAAGTGTTATCTTGCTTGCAATGGAAAAAGCAAAGGCACAGGAGATAACAAACTTAAGGTTTTTCAAAGGCGATGTGATGGAGCTTTCAGAGTTGGAAAGAGAGCATTTTTGCGACAGAATATTTTTAAATTTCAGCGACCCATGGCCACGAGGAAGGCACGCAAAGCGACGCCTTACTGCCGATAGCTTTCTCTCGCTTTATAAAAAGCTCTTAAGTGAAGACGGCGACATTCACATGAAAACTGACAACACAGAGCTTTTTGATTTTTCGCTTGAAACATTTCCGCAAAACGGATTCGAGCTTTGCAATGTGACAAGGGATTTACATCAAAATCCCCCCCTCGACAATATTATGACCGAGTATGAGCAAAACTTTGTGTCTCAGGGCAAGCCGATTTGCCGTCTTGAGGCGAAGATAAAAGTGTGAAAAAATAAATAAAGCAGAAAACAGACGTTGAAAATGCTACAAAGTATGGGGGATATGCTAAAAGCTTTTCTTTTGTAAGAGCTGAAACTACCGATACTTCTACGGGAGAAATGCGAAGGAGAAGAGACATAATGGAAGCGGAAAATCCGCCTTGAAATATTTTGCCGATGATGTATGGTTTTATGGAAAGTGAGGCACTTTTTGTAAGGGACATGGTCTGAAAAAGAATACTTACACCCCCGAGTGCTATAACGGCCGACACGGCGCAAAGGTTAGTGGCTCTTGTGTTTTTTAGAGCCGTTGTCATTTCGATAAGTCCCCTTGGCAATAGCTTTGCAATGTCTGATGGCATTTTTAAAGTGCACAGAGCTTTTTCGAAAAACAAAGTTATTCCGCACTTTTCAGAAAGTCTGTAAACTACCGCGAAAAAAACAATATAACCGCTTAAATTCATAATACTTTTTACGCTTTCGGGTATGGCAGAGGATACGCTTTTTTTGCCACTTGATATGGTGAGTGAAGAATTTGATTTTGAGGAAGCGAAAAATCTTCCGAGAAAACCTACCATAAGTGCAGAAAGAACATGGGAAATATATAAAAGAACACCGATTTTCATATTCTGATAAATGCCGATGCCGACGGCACCTATAATAAAAAGAGGTCCGCTGTTATTTGCAAATGACAAAAGGCGGTGCGCATCATTTTTTGATATTACTCCGCTTTGATAGAGGTTGCAGGTTACTGCTCCTCCGCATGGGTATCCGCTTAAAATCCCCATTATAAGGGAAATAGAGCCTGCTCCGTTTATTTTAAAAAGAGGCATCATAATATTTTTGAAAAGTTTCCCGAGGATTTCTCCGCCGCCTAAAGATACTAAAAGATTTGAACAGACCATAAACGGGAAAAGTGACGGAATTACAGTTTCGCCAAGAAGCAATAAAGCATTTTTGGCACTGTCCATCACATCGGAAGGAAAGATGGTAACAGATATTGTAATTAACACTACGGCAAAAAGAAACAGTTTTTTCATGATACTCCTCCTTTTAAAAGTATATTTTTTGTTTTAAAAAAAATGCTTATATCATATAATTTACAAAATGCTTTAAAAGGAGTTTTGTAAATTGAAAAAGAAAAAAGCTGAAAAAATTATAGATGCAGTAGGCTTTCCTAAGGAGGCGGTGCTATCGCTTCCCACAATAACAATCTCGCTTGGAAGTGAGGTAAGCATTGTAAATTACGGCGGTATAATAGATTATGACGACAATTTTATTTCCTTTTCAACGGGAAGGGGAGTAGTTGAGATAAGCGGTAAGGATTTTACCATAAAAAGCATTACTGATGAAGACATTACCCTGGCGGGAGAAATCGAGGGGCTCAGGGTAAAATGATTTTTTCTCTTGTAAGTTTTTTTAAAGGATACCTTTTAATTGAGGTAAGAGGAATTTTTATTGAAAGGTTTATAAATCTTGCAATAAAAAATAACATATATCTTTGGGGAATTTCAAAAAAATCAAAAAACTGTGCTCAGATGAAAATAAGTATAAAAGGGTTTTTTAAACTGCGTGATGCAGCGAGAAAAACGGGAGTAAAAGTAAAAATCTTAAAGCGGTACGGCTTCACAATGTTTTTACACAAGCACAGAAAGCGCAAAGGTTTTTACATAGGCTTTTTGGTTTTCCTGCTGATTATTGCTTTTTTATCTTCTTTTATATGGACGGTCCAAATTGAAGGAAACGAAAATATAAGCGAGGATATTATAAGGCAAAGTCTTAAAGAGTGCGGAATTTATCCGGGAGCTTTAAGGTTTGGACACAAAATCCACCAAATTCAGGACACTATGATGGAAAAAATCACATCACTTTCGTGGTTTTGGGTTGACATAAAGGGAACTAAAGCAAAGGTTTCAATAAAGGAAAGAACTTCAGCCCCAAAAGTTTTTGATGAAAACACCCCATACAACATTGTTGCAAAGTGTGACGGAGTTATAGAAAACACAAAAGTTACAAACGGAAATCAGGTTGTAAGCGTAGGTGACATAGTTAAAAAAGGCGATTTACTCGTAAGCGGGGTTTACGATTTAAAATATGGCGGAATAAGATTTCTTCATTCCGAGGGAGAGGTTACCGCAATTACATGGCACACAAAAAAAGATACTTTTCCCATGGAAAGAAAGATTATTGACAAAACGGGAATAATAAAAAACAAAGTGATAATAAATGTTGCAGGACATGACATTCAGCTTTATCCATTTGGAAAAATAAAATTTAAAACCTTTGAAGAAAGCGAAAAAAGGTGGAAAATAAAAATACTTGGAGATGTTTATTTTCCATTTGAAATTAAAAATATAGAAGTTGCGGAGACTTTGGAAGAAATCGTAAAAATGAATGAGGGCGAGGCTTTTTCCTATTACAGGGATATGCTTTATGATACTCTTTCAAAGGAACTTGGAGAAAATATTGAAATTCTTGAAAAGACGGCAACTTACGAAAGAATTGGAGAAAAGCTTAAAATATCGGTAACATTTAAATGCCGTGAGGATATTGGAGAAAAAATACCACTTTAGTAGGGGGATAATTTTGAGCGAAATAGTATTTAAATTAACACATGACAGAAACGCACCGAAAATTTTCGGAGAGTTTGACAAAAATTTAAAAATTGTTGAAGAGGAGCTTTCTGTTACTATTGTTTCGAGGGACAATACTCTGAAAATAATAGGTGATGAAGAAAATGCAAGGAAAGCGGCAGAGGTATTTACAAATCTCGATGCCGTTGCGGAAAAGGGAGATGTAACGGAGCAGGATGTAAGATATGCAACCGGTATGGCACAGGACAACATTTCCTATAATGCCGCAGAGCTATCTGACGGGTATGTTTGCATTACTGCATCGGGGAAACCCATAAAAGCCAAAACAATAGGACAGAAAAAATATATTGAGCTTATAAGAAACAACACGGTTGTGTTCGGAATAGGACCTGCGGGAACGGGAAAAACGTACCTTGCGGTTGCAATGGCGGTTGATGCGTTCAGAAAGAAGCAGGTAAGCAAAATTATTTTAACACGTCCTGCGGTTGAAGCGGGCGAAAAGCTCGGATTTTTGCCGGGTGATTTACAAAACAAGGTTGACCCTTATCTTCGTCCTCTTTATGACGCACTTGGTGACATGCTCGGGATAGAAGGTTATCAGAAATATCTTGAAAAGGGAGTAATCGAGATTGCGCCACTTGCGTACATGAGGGGAAGAACACTTGATGATGCATTTATTATTCTTGACGAAGCACAAAACACAACTCCCGAACAGATGAAAATGTTTTTAACAAGAATAGGCTTTAACTCGAAAGCACTTATAACAGGCGACATCACGCAGATAGATTTGCCTGACGGAAAGAGAAGCGGACTTCGTGATGCTATGAGAATACTGAAAAATATTGAAGGAATAGAGTTTATGCACTTAACTTACAAGGACGTTGTAAGACATCCTTTAGTGCAGAAAATCATAAATGCTTATGAAAAAAACTTACAAAAGAAAAACTGAAAGGCGGCTTTTTATGAAAAAGTCTAAAGGTTTACCGATAATTATAATTTCTGCTTTGCTTATAGCCCTTACCATGTTTGAGGGAATAACTCCGCAGAAGTATGACATTGAGGCAGGGGAAGCGGCACCCCTCGACATTTATGCCACAAGAGAAGTTGTAGATGAGGTTACAACTGAAAAGCAAAGGGATAAGGCACAGGAGGCAGTTGAAAATCAATATATACTTGATAATGACATAACCCTTCGTGCAGACAGAGATTTGGCAAAT
Source organism: Clostridia bacterium (assembly GCA_045656005.1). Classification (GTDB taxonomy): domain Bacteria; phylum Bacillota; class Clostridia; order UMGS1883; family UMGS1540; genus JAZNQN01. The sequence continues at coordinate 34,360 of JAZOQG010000027.1, read as the reverse complement.
CTCTTTTTAGAGATTGAAAAATCAAGGCAGGGGGAAAGTTCTTCCTACAAAAGCGACTACTGTCTCGCCCTTACAAGCGAAGAGTTTAAAAGTTTTCGCGAAATGCTTATGGACATTCAGCAGGAGATTATGAACCGTGGCGTTAAAATGAAAGATGAGGCAATTTCTGCCGCAAAGGAAAGCATAAGAGCAAAAACGCAGAACGAAGCGGCGGCAAGTGCAGGCGCTCTCATTTTATCGGAAACCATTGCGGTAAACAAGGAAGCAAGCCCTGAAAAAACGCAGGAAGAGATAAAAAGAGCGAGAGCGGATGTTCAAAATGTTGTATATAAAGAAAATCAGATAATCGTAAGAAAAGGCGACATAGTAAACGAGGCACAGTTTGCAGTTTTATCTCAGCTTGGACTTGTAAAGGGAAAGGAAACTGTTAAAATTTTGCAGCTACTTGGCATTATTTTATTTATGCTCGCAGTTTGCGGCATTATAATGCTTTATTTTAAAGCAGTGGCAGAGAGGGAAAGTCTTCCCAAGAATTTTGCTGTTATAATCTCTGTTATTGCCGCTATAAGCCTTGTTATGACAAATTTAAGCCGAGTGGGATTTGTAAATCCATATATAATCCCCGTGATTGCAGGCGGAATTTTAATTTCAATACTTATCAGCACAAGAATTTCTATTTTTATGCACACGGTAATTTGCGTGGCATCATCAATAGTTATGGGGCAAAATGCGTTTTATTTTGCATCGGTACTTCTTTCCGGATATATCGCAATTTTCCTTTTTGCGAATATATCGCAGAGAAGCAAGTTGGTTTTGGCATCTTGCTGGTGTACTCTCTTTTGTGCATTAACCTTTTTATCTGTTTCGCTTTTGCAGGGTGTTGCGGCAAAGGTTGCGTTTAAAGTTTGCGGATACGGTGCCATAAACGGAGCACTTTCATCAGTAATAGTTATGGGATTTCTCCCATTTCTTGAAACATTTTTTGACATTGTAACACCATTTAGGCTGATGGAGCTTTCAAACCCTGACAATCCTCTCCTATCAAGGCTTTTGAAGGAGGCACCGGGAACATATCATCACAGTCTTATGGTTGGAAATTTGGCAGAGGCGGCATGTGAGGCTATTGGTGGAAACAGTTTGCTTGCAAGAGTCGGGGCTTATTATCACGATGTTGGAAAACTTAAAAGAGCAGAAATGTTTACCGAAAATCAGTATGGAACAAATCCGCATGACAGTCTTACCCCAAGAGAAAGTGCAAAAATTATTATTTCTCATGTAAAAGACGGAGCGGCTCTTCTTCATGAATATAAAGTGCCAAGTGCCATAAGAGAAATAGAAGCAACGCATCACGGAAGTACACCTGTTGCATATTTTCTTTATAAGGCACGGCTTTCAGATGATACTGTTTTAGAAAAAGAATTTCGTTACCCCGGTCCTATTCCGAAAACAAAGGAAAGCACAGTTGTTATGCTTTCAGACTCTGTGGAGGCGGCTGTTCGCTCGCTTGACGATAAGAGCGAAGGAGCAATAAGAGAAATGGTGAAAAAGATTATAAATGGCAAGATGGAAGACGGTCAGCTTTCATTATGCCCTCTCACTTTTTCGGAAATCGAAAAAATAACTGATGCATTTTTAAAAGTGTTTGAAGGATACTTTCACAGCAGGATAAAATATCCCGAAAAAAAGGAAGATGGAAATGATAATTGAAATAATAAATAACCAAAACGCTTTTCCCTTTGGAGAAAAGGAAGAAAGGCTTATTATAAATGCCATTGAAGCAGTTTCAAAAGAGGCAAAGTTAAGTAAAGAAACAGAAGTTTCTGTTACAATTTGCGATAATGGTGAAATAAGGGAAATAAACAGAGAATATCGAAATATTGACAATGCGACGGACGTGCTTTCTTTTCCCATGTATTCATATTCTGAGCCTATGGTGCTCTCGGAAGAAATTTTAGAGGGAGAAAACATGCTCGGTGATATTGTGATTTCTCTTGAGAGAGCCCGTGAGCAGGCAGAAGAATACGGGCACAGCACGGAAAGGGAGCTTTCATTCCTTACCGTTCATTCAATGCTTCACCTTTTAGGCTATGACCACATGGAAGAGGAAGAGAGAGCAGTAATGCGTGAAAGAGAAGAATACTTTCTTGAGAAAATAGGACAAAGGAGATAATAAAATGGAGTTTAAATCTGCTTTTATTGCCGTTGTAGGCAGACCTAATGCAGGAAAAAGCACAATAATAAATGCAATTTCAGGGGAAAAGATTTCGATAATCTCAAAAAAACCCCAGACAACAAGAAACAAAATTTTAGCCATTGTAACAGAAGAAGACTATCAGGTTGTTTTTGTTGACACACCCGGAGTTCACAGAGAGAAAACAAAGCTCGGAACTTACATGAACAGCGTAGCTCTCGGTGCAATTTCCGAGGTTGATGCGGCAGTTTTGGTAGTTGATGCGGGAAAAGGCTTTGGTATTCCCGAAGAAAAAATCGCAGAAGAACTTAAAAAAGAAAAAATTCCTACAATTTTGGCAATAAACAAAGTGGACTCCGTTAAAAAAGAAGAAATTCTCCCATTTATTGCAAAGGCGGGGGAAATTATGGAGTTTGACGGGATTGTCCCGCTTTCCGCACTTCACAAAGACGGGGTTGACATACTTTTTGATGAAATCAAAAAGTATCTTATAGAAGGACCTATGTATTATCCCGACGACATGATAACCGACAGAACGGAACGTGAAATTGCGGCAGAAACTATAAGAGAAAAACTTTTAAGGCTTTTAGACCAGGAAATTCCTCACGGTACTGCAATAGAAGTTTTCGAAATGCGTGACGAAGAAAAAATCTTAAAAATAAGTGCAAATATTTACTGCGAGAAAAAGGCACACAAGGCAATTATAATCGGTAAAGGCGGAAGCATGCTTAAAAAAGTGGGCAGTTATGCGAGAGCCGACATGGAAAAGTTCTTTGGAAAAAAAGTTTTTCTTACTATGTGGGTCAAGGTGAAAGACGGATGGCGTGATGACAATTTCATGCTTAAATCCTTAGGATTTACAAAAGAGGAATAAATTACATCTATATTTTATTTTCCCCTGCGGAAAGATAAAAGTAAATTTTATCGGGGGGATTTAAAATATGGATTTATGGTGGCAGATTTTTAATAAAACAGGAAGTTTAGATGCATATATAAATTTCAAGGAAAACCAGCGGGAGGGCTATAATGGAGCCTTTAAAAACACAGGGAATAGTGATAAGGTCGGTGAGTGTTGGCGAGAGCGCAAAGATGCTGACGGTACTGTCAGGTGATATGGGGAAAATAAGCATTTGGGGAAAAGGTGTGGGCAGCTCAAAGCATCCTGCAAAGGGTGCCTCATCTCCCTTTTCCTTAAGTGAATTTGTGATAAATCAAAAAGGGGATGTGTATTCCCTTTCCTCGGCATCTCTCATAAGAAGTTTTTATGGCCTTTCAAAGTCTGTGGAAAAACTATCGCTTGCAAATTATTTTTGCTCACTTTCTGAGGCGATTTTAGCAGATGCCCTTTATGCACCGCAGGTTTTAAAGCTTCTTTTGAATTCACTTCATTTTCTGGAGGGAGATTTAAAGGAATTTTATGATTTATGGCTGATGTTTGAAATTAAAGCACTTGAGGCGGCAGGGGCAATGCCTAATTTAAAGGAATGTGTTATCTGCGGTGGGAAGCCGTCTTTAAACATCAATGTAGCGGCAGGCGGCAGTGTGTGCGGAAATTGCACCGTGGGAAGCACAAAAGTAAGTTTGCAGAGTTTTTCATTAATGGGAAAATACATTGAGCTTCCATTATCTTCTGCACTTTCGGGAAGTGGCGGAGATATTGAAAATATTAGAAATACAATAAAGATTACGGGAAAATTTATTGAAGAACATATTTCGAAAATGAAATCTAGAGACTATCTCAAAAAAATAGTAAGGATGTGACACGCTTGGCGAAAAACAATTCATTTATGTACGGTGCAGCAATACTTCTCATAGCAAATCTTATGGTAAAGGTTATAGGCGCCGTGTTTAAAATTCCGCTTACATATATTCTTGGTGAGACGGGAATGGGGCTTTTCAGCACTTCCTATACAATTTACACATGGCTTTTTGTAATTGCAACTGCGGGATTTCCTGTTGCAATTTCAAAAATGATTGCGGAAAGCACAGCTTTAGGGCGGGACGGAGAAACAAATAAAATATTTAAAATAAGCCTTATTGTCCTCGGCATTATAGGAATTTTGGGAACGGCGATACTCTTTTTCTTTGCAGATGCGTTTTCCATTATGACGACAAATACTCTGATGGCAGCCCCCGGCATCCGTGCGATTGCGCCTGCAGTTTTCGGTGTTTCAATAATGTCAGTTTTCAGGGGATATTTTCAGGGCAGACAAAATATGTTTCCGACTGCACTTTCAGAGGTTGTGGAGTCTTTCGGAAAGCTCGTAATTGGTTTCACGGTTGCATATTTCCTTGTAAAAAAGGGAGTGGAATATGGCTCGGGCGGTGCAGTTTTCGGCGTTTCGATGGGTGCTATAATTGCAATGATAATGCTCATAGCAGTATATATTTCAGGCAAAAAGAAGGAAAAGACAGAAAATGGCGGAGAGGTAAGCTCTGCAAAAACAATTTTAAAGCGCCTCATTGTAATTGCTTTGCCTATAACTATCGGGGCGTCTGTTTTTACTTTAACATCTGTTATTGACCTTGCAATGATAATGCGCCGGCTCTCTGTTGCAGGAATAGGAGAAAAAGAGGCGATTGCTCTATACGGACTTTATTCGGGTTATGCAATTCCGATATTTAATATGCCTTCAACATTAGTTTCTTCAATCAGCGTAAGCATAGTGCCTGCCATTGCAGCGGCATACGCATGCAAAAACATTAATGAAACTCAGAAAATTATAAACGGGGGACTTAAAATCACTGTGCTTTTTGCACTGCCCTGTGCAGTTGGAATAGCACTTTTGTCAAATCCTATTTTAAATCTTCTTTACAATAATGGAAGAGCCACATCAATGCTTTCGATTTTGGGGTATGCAGTAGTATTTGTGTCATTGGTGCTTGTAACAAACGCAATTTTGCAGGCGATAGGAAAAGTGTGGGTACCTGTTATTAACATGGCGGCAGGCGGAGTTTTAAAGATTATAATAAACTTTTTCCTTGTTGGAAATCCTTCGATTAACATAAACGGTGCTCCCATAGGAACTTGTGCCTGTTATATACTTATTCTTTTCTTAAATCTCATTGTAATTGCAAAAACAATGGGAATAAAATATGATATTTCGTCACTTCTTGTAAAGCCGCTTTTATCTGTTGCAGTTATGGCGGTGGCAGTTTTGGTCTGCTATAATATTTTTGGCGGCTGGGGAAGAATTTTAGCTGCAGCAATCCCGATTTTTGGCGGCGCAGTTTCATACTTTGCAATGATTTTAATTACAAAACCCCTTTCTGATGATGAAATTTTAATGCTTCCGAAGGGCGAAAAAATTCTTAAGATATTAAAGAGGAAATAAAAATGTACACTTTTGATGATTTAAAGGACATAATGGTAAAGTTAAGGAGCGAAAATGGTTGCCCCTGGGACAGAGAGCAGACTCACGCATCTATTAAAAACTGCCTTATTGAAGAGGCTTATGAAACGGCAGAAGCGATAGACAGCGGAAGAGACGAAAAAATCTATGACGAGCTTGGCGATGTGCTTTTGCAGGTTGTTTTCCATGCGCAGATTGCGTCAGAGGAGAATAGATTTACCATAGACGATATAACAAATGCAATATGTGAAAAAATGATAAGACGTCATCCCCACGTTTTTTCGGACGGAGATGCGAAAAATTCAGCCGAGGTTTTGGAAAAATGGGAAGAGATTAAGAAGGTGGAGAAGGGCGAGGGCAGTCATGCAGACAATTTAAAGTCTGTTTCATCCTATCTTCCGTCACTGACTTATGCCGCAAAAGTTCAGAAAAAGGCGGCAAAGGTTGGCTTTGACTGGGACAGCTGGCAGGAGCCGCTAAATAAAGTTTTAGAAGAGGCAGGGGAAGTTCGTGAGGCTATAGAAAATGGCACAAATATCGAAGAAGAACTTGGCGATTTACTTTTTTCTGCAGTAAACGTTTCCCGCTTTGCAGGTGTTGACCCTGAGGAGGCTTTAAAGAAAGCAACTGCTAAATTTATTAAGAGATTTGAAGGTGTTGAAAACGCTGCAAAAGGCATGGGAATGCGTCTTGAGGATATGACACTAGAAGAAATGGACAAACTTTGGGAAAAAATGAAGTAAAAAAAAGGGTTTTTATGTCTTTGTGTAGAAGTAAGCACTAGCGAATATTTTTTAAAAATTTTTAGGAGGTTTATTATGAACAAAGGCGAACTCATTTCAGCAGTAGCTGAAAAAGCAGGCATTTCCAAAAAAGCTGCAGATGCAGCAGTTGGCGCTTTCTTTGAAAGTGTAACAGATTCTCTTAAGAAAGGCGAAAAGGTTTCTCTTATCGGTTTCGGTAACTTTGAAATCCGCACACGTGCCGAGAGAGAAGGCATCAACCCTCTCACAAAAGCAAAAATCAAAATTGCTGCAGCAAAAGTTCCTGCTTTCAAACCAGGTAAGGCGCTTAAGGATTCAGTTAAATAATTACATTAAAATTAAAATAGACACTGCAAGATGCAGTGTCTATTTTGTTATGAAATGCTGTCAATATTAAAGTTATGAGGAGTTTCTATTTCTTTTCCGTTTAAGTATGACAAAATTCCGCTGTTTGTTAAAAACTCAAATTTAATTTTATTTGCCATAAGGTACTGACCGTCACCCGATTTTGCTCCATATTTAAAATCACCGTAAAGAGGTGTTCCTATTGTGGACATATGCAGTCTTACCTGATGGCTTCTGCCTGAAATTATTTCAACCTCGCAAAGTGCATACTTTGAGTTTTCCTTCAAAACCTTATAATGTGTTTTGGCATCCTTTCCGCCTTTTGAAACGGCATAGGATTTATTTTCCGAGGCTTTTTTAAGTATCTGCCCTGTTATGGTACCTTCTTTCGGAGAAGGAACTCCTAAAGTGACGCAGGTGTAAAACCTGCGGATTTCACGTTTTTTGATTTTTTCATTTAAAAGCCTTAAGCTCTCACCGTTTTTTCCTGCGATACATATTCCGCATGTGTTAAAATCAATTCGGTTGCAAAGGGCGGGGGAAAATGAATTTTCCTTTTCGGGACAATAGTCACCCTTATCGTAAAGATAATTTTTTATGTTGTCAATAAGAGTGTTGTTTTTATGCTTATCGTCAGGCTGACATGCCATGTTGCGGGGCTTATTTACAACTAAAATATTCTCATCCTCATACAAAATATCAAGAGAATAGGAGGTGGGGGTAAAGGCTTTTTCTTTTTTTAAAAAAGCGCTGTCCCCAAAATATTTTATTTCATCGCCTGCCATAATTTTTGCGTCAGGCTTCGGCTTTTTTCCGCAAAGCTTTATTTTATTTGTTCTTATGTACTTATATATTATGCCACTAGGTGCCGACGGCATAATCTTTTTCAAAAAAGAGTCAAGGCGTTGACCTTCATCGTTTTTTCCGACATTTATTATTTCCATAAAGTCGCTCCCGTGTATTATAGTAAGGTCATTTTAACATAAAAAGATGCCCTTTGTCAAATTTTTAAAAATCCCAAAACTATAAAAAGTACCCCGAAAAGTGAGCAAAGTGCTCCGAAAATCCCAAGTATAAGGGGGGCGGGAGAGGGTTTTTGTGGTTTAAAATTAAGTCCCATTTTCAAAACGTATTCCTCTATAATTTTCTCCGCCTCCGAAACAATATTCAAATTGCAAATATCAACATTTTCGGGAGATGGGACATTTTTTTTATCATTTCCTTTTCTGAACAGTTGTAAAACTTTCTTTCTCATGGCTGACACTCCTTTGATGTTATTCTTTGCATTTTTGGTAATTTTATACATGATTATAGAAAAGTTACCATTACTGTTAAATCGTCTGAAGTTTTTTTGTCGGGGGATGATGCATAAGAAAGAATTGCTTCTGAGAAGGCAGAAGGGGTATCGAGGTCAAGTTCGGCGATAAGATTTTCAAGCTCATCAGTGTTTTCACCGTTTGCAACTCCGTCCGAAACCATTATTATAATATCACCTTTTTTCACAGAGCAGTTTATATGCCCTATATCGCTTTTTGAAAAACTTCCTGCGGGGAGAGTGGTGGCATAAATTGTTTTAACCCCTTCTCCGCTTTTGATAAAAGCAGGGGCAGCACCCATTTTGTAAAAATCCGCCTCGTTTTTCTGTTTATCAATAATTACCATGTCAACACTTGCGAAAGATGTATCAAAGGATTTTAGCAGGAGGGCAGAATTTATTATTTCTGCGGCAGAGGAAGGTGTGAATTTTCCCTGAAGCATTGTAGTTGCAATGCGGGTGCATGCCAGACTTTCTGCACTTGCCTCATCACCGCTTCCCATTCCGTCACTTAAAAGAGCCATATATCTTTCATGGGGAAGATAGCAAAAAGTTGCGGTGTCTCCGCTTTTATGAGAGCCTTGTCTTGGTTTTGATGCTATGGCAGTTAAAATTTCCTTTTCAAAGAAAGGAACAAGGTGAATAAACTTTGAGAGACGGAATATGCATTTAAAGTTTTCGCCTAAAGAATGGGTGACTGATTTTTCAACTGCATCTGTGTCTGTGTCAGGGTCAGAAAGTGTGATGTCCACCCTGAAATCACCGTTTTTCCTGTTACAAACAAAAATGCTTTCCGTTTCTATATTATCATTTTTAAATCCATGCAAGAGCTTTTTTTTTGCACTGTGCGAAAATATTATTTCATCTTCAACGTCTGATGCGGACAACAAAATATTTTCTGAAATCTCGTGAAGCCCTGCACCTATTAAGCTGCGACTTTCAAGCGACTGACATTCCCATAGCCTGTCCACTTTATAAATGTCATACGCATTATTGAATACGGGTGCAATCTGTCCCGTCTTGGTGCATTTTTTCATCAGAAATTCAGGGATATCGCAATAGGAAACACTTCCGTTTTTGTTGCAAATCTCAATTAGCACAAAAAATGCGGAATATGTTCTGTGAAATTCACTTCGCCAACAGGTGTCTTTCATGCTGCACTCTCCGCAAAGCTGTCCTGTTGCCCGTTCAAAAAAAGACGAGGCAGCAGTTTGCTTTAAATTATGACTCTGGCAAAGAGAAGTGTAAATATCTGCAAGATTTTCTATAATACCTGCTTTTTCTGATATGTTTTTGGAAATATATTTTTTAAGCTCTAAAGAATATGGCGAGCTTTTTGTCTGACCGAGAGAAAAAGCGGAGACAAAATTTTGGGGCAAAAAAATAAATGCAAGGGAGGCAAGGGATATTTGTGTCAGCACATAAAAGCCTTCTGTTGTTGAAGGGGAGAAAAATGCCACAAGGCTTGTCCCCAAAACAAATGAAAGTGCCATGCTGCTTTTTCCGAAACGCACAAAAAAAGAGGAAATAAGTGCGGTGCAGGAAAAAAGTGTTACATAAAAAGGTAATTGATGAGTAGCAAGTCCCAAGGCTGCACCCACTAAAGTCCCTATGCCTACTGACAAGGCGGGTCCGTTTGCCGTGGTAAAGAGCAAAATTACCAAAGATGCAAAAAATACACCGATATTTACCTCTCCAACAGACAGAAAACCAATTCCGTATATAGCCGCACCGATAAATACAAAAATGCCGAAAAGCGAGCTTTCATCCGTCTCGCTTTCGCCAGAGAAGAATATGCTTTTTACCCTTTGGAAGAAATATGTACACAAAAATACGAATGATGAACGAATAAGTAAAATTACCACATCATAAAACACAATGCCTCCGAAAACCTTTGGCAGAGCATCGCAAAAAAATGTGCACATGGACATAACGAGGGCTTTCAAAAGCGGAGTTTTTTTAAATTTGAATTTCGCATGAAAAGCTGAAAAAACAAAAATTGCCGACAGTTTTTTCAAAAGAGAAAAAGCTGAAAAGGGCGGAGTAAACCCACCTAAAAGCACCAAAATAAGTGTAGGCAATGGCACAGCTATATCATAGTGTGCCGCAAAAATGGCGCAGGCGATGGGTGCGTTTGATACAGAAATAAAATAAACAAAAATATAATACAAAACCTTTCGGATACTGATTTTTTCGGCAGTAGTTTTAACACGTCTCAGAAAACTTACGTGCTCTTTTCCTTCGTTCTGGCTTCGTATCATAGATTCCAGAAAAATCACCCCTGTTTTCGTATAATAAAGTCATTATAGCATTGCTATAACAAAAATACTGTCGAAAACAAGGGCGATTTTAAATGTTTTTAAATTTTTTCAGGAACGATAATCTGCGTTAATTGTAACATAATCAAATGTTAAGTCGCATCCCCACGCAGTTGCGCTATATTGCCCGTCATGAAGGTCTATAACTGCGGTAACGGAAGGTGCGGAAAGAACCTTTGTTGCAACTTCCTCGCTATAAGAGGCTGACATTCCGCCTTTTACGAGCATAACAGAGCCGTTTTCGCTTTTAATTGTAACATCTGTTTTTTCGGGAACAAAATTTCCGTCCGAGTAACCGAGAGCGCAAAGTATTCTTCCCCAGTTTGCGTCCTTGCCGAAAATTGCGGCTTTTGTGAGGGAAGAGCAAATAACACTTTTACTTAAAATGCGGGCATCCCCTTTTGTGCATGCACCGTTTACTGTAACTTCAAAAAGTCGTGTTGCACCTTCTCCGTCCTCTGCGATTTTTTTGGCTAAAGTTTCATTTATGTAGTGAAGTGCTTCAGAGAATTTCTCAAAGTTTTCGTCTTCTTTGTCGATAATGTCGTTTTCAGCCATGCCGTTTGCCATTACCAAAACTGTATCATTTGTAGAAGTGTCACCATCAACGGAAACCATGTTATATGTGTCCTCAACATCAAGAGAGAGTGCTTTCTGGAGCATTTCCTTTGAAATAAGTGCATCGGTTGTGATAAAGGAAAGCATGGTGCCCATGTTGGGGTGAATCATACCTGAGCCTTTGCACATTCCGCCTATTGTAACGGTTTTCCCTGAAATTTCAATTTCGCAGGAGCATGTTTTAGGCTTTGTATCAGTTGTCATAATTGCGAGGGATGCATTTTTTTCGCACTCGTCACTTCTCTCGGCTTTGGATGTGAGCATATCGCATCCCTTTAAAATAACATCCATTGGAAGCTGAGCACCTATTACACCTGTTGAAGCTACCAATACGTTCTCAGCATTTACTCCTAAATTTTTTGCAACGTGCTCGGCGGTTTTCTTTGTGTTTTCAAAACCTTCATCGCCTGTGCATGCGTTTGCAACACCTGAATTTACCACTACGGCTTTAACATAAGGAGAGGAAGAAACTACCTCTCTGTCCCACAAAACAGGTGCGGCTTTAACGCGGTTTTTTGTAAATGTGCCTGCGCAAACAGCCTCTTTTTCGCTTATTACGATTGCCATGTCAAGATTTGTTTTTCCCTTTTTAATTCCTGCCCTTACACCTGCCGACATAAAGCCTTTCGGTGCAAGTATGCTTTTATTTGTGATTTTCATATTCTTACCTCTTTTCTATGTAAAAACAATAAAGTTTTAAGCTATCTTTATTAATTCGACACACAACTGCAATTATCCTATAATAATTTTAAATTTTTTTAAATATTATATGAGGATACACTCTTTAAAAACTTGACAGGGGTACTATAATACTGTATAATAATATAGATATAGTATATTTTTGAGGTGAGAGAAATGGGATTAACTTTAACAGAGAAAATTTTATCTGCACATCTTATTGATGGTGAAATGATAAAAGGCAAGGAAATAGGAATAAAAATTGACCAGACCTTAACGCAGGATGCTACGGGAACTATGGCTTATCTCGAATTTGAGGCTATGGGGGTTCCGAGAGTAAAAACTGAGAGGTCTGTAGCTTATATTGACCATAACACTCTTCAAAGCGGATTTGAAAATGCTGACGACCATCGTTTTATCGGCAGTGTATGCAAGAAACACGGGATTTATTTTTCAAGACCGGGTAACGGAATTTGCCATCAGGTACACCTTGAAAGATTTGGTATCCCGGGAAAAACACTTATAGGCTCCGACTCGCACACACCGACAGGCGGAGGAATAGGCATGATTGCGATAGGCGCAGGCGGAATGGACGTTGCAGTTGCAATGGGCGGCGGTGCTTATTACATAACATGTCCCCGCGTTGTAAAGGTTTCCCTTTCTGGCAAACTTTCTCCATGGGTAAGTGCAAAAGACGTTATTTTGGAAGTTCTTCGCCGTCTTTCCGTTAAAGGCGGTGTAGGTAAGGTTATAGAATACTCGGGCGAAGGTGTTAAAACTTTATCAGTACCTGAGCGTGCAACCATTACAAACATGGGTGCAGAGCTTGGTGCTACAACATCAATTTTTCCATCTGATGAAATAACAAGAGAGTTTTTAAAGGCACAAAAGAGGGAAGAAGTATGGGTGCCGCTTTGTGCTGATGAAGATGCAGAGTATGACGAGGTGGTAGAGATTAATCTTTCAGACCTTGAGCCGCTTGCGGCTTGCCCTCACTCACCTGACAACGTAAAATCAGTTAAAGAAATAGGAAAACTTAAAATTGACCAGGTTTGCATAGGCTCATGCACCAATTCTTCGCTTCTCGATATGCTGAAAGTTGCACATATTCTTGATGGAAAGACTGTTAATCCTGACGTGTCTTTATCCATTGCACCGGGTTCAAAGCAGGTGCTTTCAATGCTCGCAAAATGCGGAGCACTTTCAAAACTTATTGATGCAGGCGCAAGAATACTTGAAAGTGCTTGCGGACCATGTATCGGTATGGGGCAGTCACCAAATTCTAAGGGTATTTCCCTCAGAACATTCAACCGCAACTTTGAAGGACGTTCAGGTACAAAAGACGGACAGATTTATCTTGTATCTCCTGAAATGGCGGCAGCATCTGCGCTTTCAGGTTTCCTTACAGACCCACGTGAGCTTGGCGAAATGCCCGAATTTAAACTTCCCGAAGTGTTTGATATTAATGACAACATGATAGTTCCCCCTGTAAAAGAAGAGGATATGGAAAGCGTTGAGGTTTTGAGAGGTCCCAACATTAAGCCATTCCCTGTAAGTGATGCTTTGGCTGAGGAAATAAGTGCAAAATGCTCGCTTAAAGTAGGCGACAACATTACAACAGACCACATTATGCCTGCAGGTGCAAAAATTCTTCCTCTTCGCTCAAACATTCCTGAAATTTCAAAGCACTGCTTTGCAGTTTGCGACGAGAATTTCTACAAAAGAGCACTTGAAATGGGAAAATCCGTAATTGTCGGCGGCTCAAACTACGGTCAGGGTTCGTCACGTGAGCATGCCGCGCTTGCTCCTTTATATCTTGGAGTTAAAGCGGTAATAGTTAAATCATTTGCAAGAATTCACATGGCAAACCTTGTAAATTCAGGAATTTTGCCCCTTACCTTCGTAAACGAAGACGATTATGAAAAAATAAATCAGGGTGACGAAATTGTTATTGAAAATCCTGAAAAGCAACTCCTTGCAGGGGACAAGATAACAATTTTAAACAAAACAACAGGCGAAAAAATAGAAACCGCAGTATCGCTTTCTGAAAGACAGAAAGACATGATAATTGCAGGCGGACTTTTGAACTATACAAAAAAGAATAATTAAGGTGGATTAAAAATGCAGGAAAATATTAAAGAAGCGGTTTTGAAATTTGAAGAGCTTTTAAAAGGTCAGCTTGAAAAAGCTGAAAAAATGAAAGCGGACAAAGAGTTTACAGATTATAACGCACTTGACAAAATTATAATAGGTGTTATTCCGGGTGACGGAATAGGTCCCATAATTTTAAAAGAAGCAAAAAGGGTTATGGAATTTATTCTTGCCGACAAGGTGGAAAGCGGAAAAATTGAAATCAGAAATATAGAGGGACTTACCATTGAAAACAGAGTGGCAAAGCTTAAATCAATTCCTGATGACGTTATGGAAGAAATTAAGAAATGCCACGTTCTCTTAAAAGGACCTACAACAACACCCGGCAAGGGTGACGGACTTCCAAACCTTGAAAGTGCAAACGTTACAATGCGCCGTGAACTTGACCTTTTAGCGAATGTAAGACCTGTATGTGTTCCCGAAAAAGGGATTGACTGGACATTCTTCCGCGAAAACACAGAGGGCTCTTATGCAGTAGGCTCAAAGGGTATTTCAGTAGGTGACGTTTCAATGGACTTTTGCGTACACACAACAGAAGGCTGTGAAAGAATTGCAAGAGCCGCATTTGAATTTGCAAAAAACAACGGCAAAAAAAGAGTTTCTGCCGTTACAAAGGCAAACATCATAAAAACCACAGACGGAAAGTTTCTTGATATATGCAAAGAGGTTTCAAAGGAATACCCCGAAATCTCGTTTGATTCATGGTATGTTGACATTATGGCGGCAAACCTTATAAACGAAGACATAAGAAGCAGTTTTGAAGTTTTTGTGCTTCCTAATCTTTATGGCGACATTATAACAGACGAAGCTGCACAGATTCAGGGCGGTGTAGGAACTGCAGGCTCTTCAAATATTGGTAAAAAATATGCAATGTTTGAGGCAATTCACGGAAGTGCTCCGAGAATGATTTTGGAGGGCATAGGAGAATATGCAAATCCTTCAAGCATTATGAGAGCGGTGGCAATGCTCCTTTCTCACATAGGATATCAGGAAGAAAGCGAAAAATTAAGCCGTGCTCTTGACATTTGCTGTCTTGAAGAGAAAAAGATAGTTTCAACAGGTAACCGTGATGGAGCGACATGCAGTGAATTTGCAAACTATATCATGGATACTATTCAGGGACTTTAAAAAAGTTTAGACCTTAAGATTTTTAAAAACAGAGGTATATATGAGTGATAAAAAAGTTTCGAAAATTGTTATAAGACGACTTCCGAGATATTACAGATATCTTTCCGATATGGCATCAGAAGGCATCGAAAGAATATCTTCTTCTGCCCTTGCGGAAAAAATGAATGTTACGGCCTCCCAGATAAGGCAGGATTTTAACTGCTTTGGCGGTTTTGGTCAGCAGGGGTATGGCTACAATGTTTTAGAGCTTCGTAATAAAATCGGTGAGATTTTAGGTCTTGACAAAGGACACAAAACGATTATACTAGGTGCAGGTAATTTAGGTCATGCCATTGCAAATTATGCTGGCTTTAAACGCAGGGGATTTAATCTTGTTGGTATTTTTGATGTAAATCCTGATATAATAGGTAGTGAAATTAACGGAATTACCATAATGGATATGAATGATTTAGAAAAGCAGTTCGCTCTTTTAAAGCCTGATATCGCCATTTTAACAGTTACGAAAAAATATGCCCAGGAGGTTGCGGACAAGCTATGCAATCTGGGTGTTAAAGGAAT
Source organism: Clostridia bacterium (assembly GCA_045656005.1). Classification (GTDB taxonomy): domain Bacteria; phylum Bacillota; class Clostridia; order UMGS1883; family UMGS1540; genus JAZNQN01. The sequence continues at coordinate 18,941 of JAZOQG010000027.1, read as the reverse complement.
ATGGAACTTTTCATATATGGAGCTTCGGGCAAAAGACGGAATTGAAATTGAAAATGTGCATTTAAGTGACTCTCTGATGACGTTGTCGCATACAATAGCAGAAAGAGGATAACTCGTTCTGCATAAATCGATTGGGTGGTATTTATGAAAATTATAGGTTTTTCGGGCGTAAGCGGTAGCGGAAAAAGCTATCGTGCCCTTGAGGTTGCCGCAGAAAAAGGACTTAAATATGTAATAGATGACGGGCTTTTGATTTCAGAGCGCAGAGTTATTGCAGGAAGGTCTGCAAAAAAAGAGAAAACACGTCTTGCTTCTGTAAGATGCGCTCTTTTTTTTAATGAAGAACATGCAGAAGATGTAAAACGCGCAATAGAAAACGAAAAACCCAAAGGAATTTTGATTTTAGGTACAAGCCACGAAATGATAGAAAAAATTGCTGAGAAGTTATCACTTCCTGCAGTTTCGGAGTTTGTGGAAATTGAAGATGTTGCCACAAAGGAAGAAATGGAAAAGGCACACAGTATGCGTATGGACGAGGGAAAGCACGTAATTCCTGTTCCAACATTCGAAATCAAAAAAGATTTTTCGGGCTACTGGATGGATGCTCTTAAGAAAATTTCGAGAAAAAAAGCAGAAGTACCCGAACTTGAAAAAACTATTGTAAGACCTACTTTCAGTTATATGGGTGAATTTGTAATTTCCCCTTCGGCAATTTGCGATATTGCAAAAAGTGTTGCGCTAAAAAACGAGAAAGTAACAAAGGTGCTTTCAGCGTCATGCAAGGACATGGGAGGCGGTGTCAGCATCAAAGTCGAAATTGAAGTTTTATATGGAAAGAGAATTGACCTTGCGGGAGAAAGTGTAGGAAAAGAAATAGTAAAAGCCGTAGACGAGTTGGCATCAATTAACGTTAAAAATATAACTGTAATAATAAAATCTGTAGTATTATAGGAGCCGATATGAAAAAACTGCTGATAATAGACGGAAATTCAATAATAAACAGAGCCTTTTATGCCGTGGCGCCCCTCACAACCGATTCGGGGCTTAATACCAACGGCATTTATGGTTTTTTAAACATTTTTTTAAAGGTGATGGGAGAGGAAAAGCCTGATTTTTGCACGGTTGCGTTTGACCTTAAGGCACCAACATTCCGTCACAAAATGTTCTCGGAGTATAAGGCAACAAGACATGGGATGCCCCAAGAACTTGCCGAGCAGATGCCCGTTTTAAAAGACGTGCTGCATGCCATGAATATAAAAACCATTGAAAAAGAAGGTTATGAGGCGGATGACCTTATCGGAACTGTTTCTGCTATGTGTGAAAATGCAGGGGTGGAGTGTCGCATTTTAACGGGCGACAGAGACGATTTGCAGCTTGCTTCTGACAAAACTGCAATTTTGCTTACAACCACTTCAAAAGGACAGACGCAGACAGTTATATATGATGACAAAGCAGTTTATGAAAAATATGGGGTTACTCCCAAAATGCTTATAGACGTTAAAGGTCTTATGGGTGACAGTTCCGACAACATTCCAGGTGTTATGGGAATTGGAGAAAAAACTGCCACTACACTTATTTCGAAATACAAAACAATTGAAGGGGTCTATGAGAATATAGGAGAGCTTAAAGGTGCAATGCTCAAAAAGATTGAAGACGGCAGAGAGATGGCGTTTTTAAGCCGTGAGCTTGCAACGATTATGAGAGATGTGCCTTTAGAGGAAAAAATTGAGGATTTTGAAGTAAAGCCATATTCGGAAGAGCTTATTCCTCTTCTCCAAAGGCTTCAGTTTAAGAAAATAATAGAGAAAATGGCAGACGGGGTTGAAGCCCCTGAAAAAGAAAATGTAAGTGCAGAGGTTTTAAGTTGTGAAACACTTCCCGAAATCGGCGGCAAATTTTATTTTGAAATTGACGGCGAGGATGTACTTTTCGCAGTTGACAATAAGGTTTTTAAATCGAAAGCCTTATGCCTTAAACATATTTTCGAAGATAAGAATATATTAAAATATGGAAACGATTTAAAAAGTGCAAAAGTTAAGCTTCATGGCATGGGAATAGGATTTTATGGCTTTGGTTTTGACCCGTCTATAGCCGCATATCTCATTGAGCCTGCGAGAAACAATTTCGCACTTTCTGCACTTTGTTCGGATTTTCTCGGTGTGGATGCAGATTTGGGAGGAGGAACACTTCTTTTGCCAAAGCTTTGCGAAAAGCTCTTAAACAGGCTTTCGGAAGATGAGCTTTTGCCTCTTTTTGAAAAAATAGAGCTTCCGCTCATTGAAGTGCTTGCCGATATGCAGATAAAAGGCTTTACTGCAGACAGAGAGATGCTCGTAGCATTTTCAAAAAAACTCGGCGAGGAAATTTCAGAGCTTGAAAAAATGATTTACACTCTGGCTGGTGAAGAGTTTAACATAAATTCACCTAAACAGCTTGGTGTTATTCTGTTTGAAAAGCTTGAGCTAAAAGGCGGAAAAAAGACAAAAACAGGCTATTCAACAAGTGTTGATGTTTTGGAAAAACTCAGATCAAAGCACCCTATAATTCCATATATTCTTGACTACCGCCACAAGGCAAAGCTTAAAAGCACTTATGCTGACGGGCTTCAAACGGTTATAAATCCCGAAACGGGAAAAATTCATTCAACCTTTAATCAGACGGTTACAACTACGGGAAGAATAAGCTCGACAGAGCCAAATCTTCAGAATATCCCCATAAGAACAGAGCTTGGAAGAGAACTTCGAAGGGTATTTGTGGCAGAAAGTGACGATTATGTTTTGGTTGATGCCGATTATTCGCAAATTGAGCTTCGTGTTCTTGCATCAATTTCAAAAGACGAAAAAATGATTGAGGCTTTCAAAAGCGGGGTTGACATTCACACAAAAACTGCTTCCGAGGTTTTCGGGGTTGCAGATTTTATGGTAAATTCCGATATGCGAAGAAATGCAAAGGCAGTAAACTTTGGAATAGTTTATGGTATCTCCGAATTTTCTCTTGCAGAGGACATTCACACAAGCCGTGCCGAGGCGAAGGAATATATGGAAAAATATCTTGAAACCTACAGCGGTGTGCGTCAGTTTATGAAAGATACTGTGGAGTTTGCAAGAGAGCACGGATATGTAAAAACTCTTTCTGACAGAAGGCGCTATATCCCCGAAATAAATGCATCAAACTTTAACGTTCGTTCCTTCGGAGAAAGGGTTGCACTTAATGCCCCGATTCAGGGTACTGCGGCAGATATTATAAAAATTGCAATGATAAACGTTTATAATGCGCTTCGTGAAAAAGCACCGCACTCACGTCTTATTTTGCAGGTGCACGATGAACTTATTGTAGAGGCGCACAAAGACGAAAAAGACATTGTTTTGGACATAGTTAAAAAAGAAATGGAAAATGCGTTCCCTCTTTCAGTACCCCTTGCGGTTGACATGTCCGAAGGCAGGAGCTGGTATGATGCAAAATAGAGTTTACTGGATGATGGGCGGAAGCGGTAGCGGAAAAAGCACGGCTGCAAAGGTTATGAGAGAAATGGGCGTTTTCGTAATAGATGCAGACGAGGTTTCGCATGGTGTTTTATCAAAAGGCGGTGCCGCATACGGTGAAGTTTTAAAAGTTTTCGGCAAGGCCTTTTTGAAAGACGATGGCGAAATTGACAGAAGGGCACTCGGGAAAGAAGTTTTTTCTGACGAAGAGAAACTTTCAAAACTTAACGAAATCACTCACAAACACATAAAAGCAGAAATTTTAAGGCTTTGTGAGGGAAAAGAAGTAGCCGTGATTGATGCACCTTTGCCACCCAAGGAGTTTATGGAGGTTTACCATCTTTTATATATTATTGCTCCTTCAAAGGTACGAATTAAGAGAATTGCAGAGAGAGACGGCATTTCCGAGGAATATGCCGCTTTAAGACTTGAAAACCAAAAAGAAATTGACGAATATATTGTAAATGCCGATACTATAATTGAAAATGACGGCGACATTGAAAAATTTAAAGCAAAAATCAGAAATTGGTGTGAATATGAAAAAATTATTTAAGGCTCTCCTTTTTGTGTTGGCAGTAGTTATCGTAATAAATATGGTACCGTATGTTACTGACAGCCTTTTTCCTTCTACATATATAGGAATAGCAAAGGAAAATGCAGAAGAATACGAAATTGACAAATCTCTTATAATGGCAATTATCAAAGCGGAGAGTAATTTTAAAAGAGATGCAGTATCTAAAAAAGGCGCTAAGGGACTTATGCAGGTAATGGACGAGACAGCCCTATGGTGTGCAAAGGAGATGGGGACAGAAAAGCCCGACCTTTTAAATGCAAAATGCAATATCGAAGTGGGAACATTTTATTTTTCATATCTTCTCAAAAAATATAACGGAAACGAGAAAAATGCCATTGCGGCCTATAACGCAGGGCATGGAAATGTTGATAAATGGCTTTCTGATAAAAATTACTCCTCTGATGGCGAAAACCTTGATAAAATTCCATTTCAGGAAACTGAAAAGTATGTGAAAAAGGTTTTGATTTACAAAAAGATTTATTCCTATAAAGAAAAGATTAAAAACAAGGACAACGCAGTAAAAGGACTGTGACAAAATGGTTTTGTCACAGTCCTTTTTTGTAGGCGAAGAGAAAATAGTGCAGAACGGACAAACTGTGACGAAGTTGTATATAGATACTACGATGGAGCAGTTTGTTCGTAGCAAAAAGGCTTAAGATTTAGAAAAATCAAATATAATGAGATTTTTCAACAAATACAATGTAAACTCAAATTACGCAGTGCTAAACGTTTTCGTATAACGTTGCCTTTTTGCGGTCTGTGCATTTTATCACAGCCTCGACATAAGAAATGTTGCGAATGTAAGATATGTCGCAAATGCCACCCACAAAAGATATGGTATTTGAAGATATGCCGCCACCTTTGATGCTTTATAAAATTCTTTTATCATAAGGAAAATTAAAATAAGAAGTGCTACTATCCACAAAAATGAGAAGAAATAAGCCTCAAAGCGGAAGAAAAGTATGCTCCAGAAAAAGTTAAAGAAAAGCTGGAGTGCATAAATTTTTACGCTTTTACTTTTTACTGATGCGGGTGCATCAGACGAGAGCACAAGTGCCATTGAAATTCCCATAAGGGTGTAAAGTATGCTCCACACTATGGGGAAAGCTATAGGTGGCGGTGAAAGCGGTGGTGGATTAAAATTTTTAAAACTTTCCATGCCGCCTGCCAGTACACTGCTTATAAATCCTACAAGCAGAGGAATTAAAATATTAATAAAATAAAGCCATCCTTTTCTCATAAAGCCCTCCTTTAATTTCTTGTTTTATTTTATGCACCTTAAATTTTTATATTACAAAAATGGATTGATTTTCATATATTTGAATGTTATAATAAGAATAAATAAAACTACAGGAGTAAAATTATGAAAATATCAGTTCTTGACATCAAAACACTTGGCGATGACTTAAATTTTGACATGATACACAATCTTGGCGATGTAAAGGTATATGACCTTACAAGACAAGAAGATGTTATTGAGAGAATAAGTGATGCAGATGTGCTTATTCTGAACAAAGTAAAACTAAACAGGGAAAACCTTCCTTATGCGAAAAATTTAAAACTTATCTGCATTACTGCAACGGGTTTTGATAATGTTGATTTAGACTACTGCCGTGAGAACGGGATAGGAGTTTGCAATGTAAGAGGATATTCTACTGACAGTGTTGTTCAGCTTACAATAGCAATGGCTTTTTCCCTCTCGACAAATCTTTCTTCGTTTGATGGCTATGTGAAATCGGGAAGATATACCGAGAGCGGAATTTTCAACTGCGTAAAACCTGTTTTCAGAGAAATGAGTGCACTTACGTGGGGTGTAGTGGGCCTTGGCACAATAGGAGGAAAAGTTGCCGACATTGCAAAAGTTATGGGGTGTAATGTTTTGGCATACAAAAGAACACCCGTTGACACATACCCTTGCGTTGACATTGACACTCTTTGCAGGGAAAGTGACATTATAAGTGTTCACACTCCGCTTTGTGATGAAACTCATCATCTTATAAACGAAGAAAGGCTTTCTATGATGAAAGACGGAGCTATTCTTATAAACGTTGCAAGAGGGGCAGTTTTAGACGAAGAGGCAGTTGCAAAAGCAGTAAAAGAGAAAAAACTCGGCGGTCTCGGTGTGGATGTTTATTCCGCAGAGCCCATGCACAAGGACAGTCCTTATCAGGAAATTTTAAACTGCGAAAACGTTATTTTCACTCCGCACATGGCTTGGGGCTCAATAGATGCGAGACAACGCTGCATAGACGAAATTGCAAAAAATATTCAAAGCTATCTTGATGGCGGTTTGCGTTCGAGATTAGTGTGATTTTTAAAGGATAAAAATATGAAAAGAATTAAAATTCCAGTTCTTGTTATAATAGCCTGCATTATTATGGCAATTATAGATGCAGTTATTCAGCCGGGATACATAACTAAATCTTTGGTAAAGATTATAGTATTTTTACTCATTCCAATAGTTTATGCATATTGGGGCAAGGACATTGATTTAAAAAAATTGATAAGTCCTCAAAAGAAGGGGATATTTATAGCAGTAATACTTGGGGCAGGGGTTTACGTTGTTATACTTGGGGCATATTTAATTTTCAGAAATGTGTTTGATTTTTCTGCACTTACGAAAAGCCTTGGGGAAACTATGGGAGTAACAAAAACAAATTTTCTATGGGTTTCGATTTACATTTCTTTCGTAAATTCCCTTCTTGAAGAATTTTTCTTCCGCGGATTTTCTTTTATAACGCTGAAAAAAGTGACTTCCCGAAAATTTGCGTACATATTCTCAAGCTCTGCTTTCGCCCTTTATCATATTGCCATGATGATTGGGTGGTTTTCATTTCCCGTTATACTTATATCACTTCTCGGTCTTTTTGCAGGCGGTTTGATTTTTAACCGATTTGATGAAAAGGGTGAAAACATATATCTCTCGTGGCTTGTGCACATGTTTGCAAACTTTGCCACAAACACCATAGGTTTTATACTTTTCGCCTTGTAAGCGGAATTATTTTGATTTTATAGTAACGAAGGAGATAAAAATGCAGATTTTTGTTCAGGTACTTGGAATTTGTGCAATGGCTGTGGGGGCATTATCCCTTGCACAGAAAAATACAAAAACAGTTTTATTTATTCAGATTTTTTCGGCAGGACTTTTTGGAATTCACTTCCTGCTCCTTGGGGCGTATGCAGGGGCGGCGCTTAATATTTTGTCGCTCGGAAGAAATCTTATAATAAGACAAAAACATAAAAAATGGGCAAACCCTAAAATATGGTTTCCCGTAACAGTTCTCTCTTTTGCCGCATCAGTATATTTGAGCGGTGACGGATTTTTGGGACTTTTGCCCCTCGCGGGATGCATTTTTATGAGCATTGGTCTTCATATTGACGAGGGCAAAATTGCGAGAAGATATTTGTTCCTTTCATCACCGTGCTGGCTCATATATAACATTATAAATGTAAGTATAGGCGGTGTGATTGCAGAAATAATCAACATGTGCTCTATATTGAGTGCAGTAGTAAGGTTTGATATCAACAAAAAAGATGTCTGCTAAATTTAGCAGACATCTTTTTTGTTATTTTACCAGTATTTTTTCCAGTCAGGATTTAAAAATCTCATAAGTGCTTCCATATAGAAGTAGTCACCCCAGATGGTACATTCATCAATTCCCAAATTTCCTGCATAGTAATATGTTCCATGTTTCAAAAGACCGTTTGAATTAGCATCGTCTTTTGTTGTGTAATTATCGATAAGAGAATTCATAATATTCTCTGCGCTTTCCTTATAGCGGATTTTATGCGCTTCATCAAGTGGCATTGAACGAAGTGCTTCCAAAAGACCGCAAACTGCACATGATGCTGCACTACTGTCGCGTGGTTCTCCGCTTCCGTCTGTAAAGCTAAAATCCCAATAAGCAACAAAGTCTTCGGGAAGGTGATTTAAGAAGTAATCGGTAACTTTGTAGTATGTATCCATAATATCAGTGTTTTGCATGTACGAATATGTAAAAGGAATACCCGTAACGCCCCAGGACTGTCCGCGTGACCAACAGCTATCATCAGAAAAGCCTTGCTTTGTGCCACCGCTAAGTCTCGCTCCTGTTTTCTGGTCCATATAGAAATTTTGGTAGGTTGAGCCGTCGGGTCTTATCAAAGTTTCCATTGCCGTGTTAAAGTGGGCAAATGCTTTTCTTGTAAATTCCTCATCACCCGTTTCTTTTCCTGCCCAGAAAAGAAGGTGCAAATTCATAAGTGTGTCTATAATAAAGCGGTAAAGAGCGGGGTCTTCGCAATCAGCCTCGCCTGCAATCTGAATAAACTGACCTTTTTCTCTGAATCGGTTTGCGAGCACCTGGGCTGCCTCTATTGATTTTTGTCTTAAATAGTTGTCTCCTGTTACTTTGTAACCTGCAACCATGGAAAGGGTGAATATAAAGCCTATATCATGGTCCCCCATTCCAACCATATTGTCAACTCTGTATGCAAAAGAGGGAAGCAGTTTTTTAACGGCTTCGAGATACTTTTCGTCATTCGTAAATTCATATGCGAGCCAGAGAATACCAGGGTAAAAGCTCTGTATCCAGCCAGCTTTATTGTCAGTTTCGTCATAAACTCCGTTGGTGCTTGAAGCGGTAGGAAAACTTTCGGGAAAATCCTCTATCATTTTATCAACTTTCAAAAGTGCGTTTTTCAAAGCACCTTCAAGCTTTTCTTTAGTAAGAATTGAAAATTCAAACATAATTTGTCCTCCACAATATTTTAAACTAGCTTCATTATACCATTATAAAACGATTATTTCAACCCTAAAATACTAAAATAATCAATTTATTTACACAAAAAACAAATATCAATATTTCGTGCGGGTAAATTCCATGGTAACAATATCTTGTATATTTCAGAAAAATTTCACCAAAATGACATTAAAATTAAAAAAAAATTAAAAAAATTTAAAAAAATATTTTAAAAACACTTGAATTTTTAAAAAAAATAGTGTAAAATTTAAGAAAAGTGGGGGAAAGTACCACGAAATTCCACAAAGTGGGGGGTGAGGGTAATGTTTATAGGTGAATACAGTCACAGTATTGATGCGAAAGGCAGGTTAATATTGCCCTCGCGTTTCAGAGAAGAGCTTGACGGAAAATGTGTTGTGGCAAAAGGATATGAAGGATGTCTTAACGTTTACACAACCGAAGAATGGGAGGCTTTTGTGGAAGGACTTGTAAAACTTAGTCCTCATAATCCAGATTCAAGACGTGTTCAGCGTCTCTTTGCGGCAAGTGCTGCACAGTGTGAACTGGACAAGCAGGGCAGAATTGTTATTCCGCCAAATCTTCGTGAATATGGCGCACTTTGCGGTGAAAAGGTTGACACGGTGGTTGTTGGTGCGTTTACAAAGATTGAAGTTTGGTCTGTTGACAGATGGAGAGAATATAACGAGGGTGAAGGCTCAATGACCTTAGAGGAGGCAGGAGCAAACCTTTCGGGAATGGGGCTTTAAAAATGGGAACAAAGGAATTTAAGCATGTTACCGTTTTAAAAAAGGAAATGATAGACTCTGTAGTTTTAAACCCCGAAGGAATATATGTTGACATGACATTAGGCGGCGGAGGGCACAGTGCCGAGGTTTTAAAAAAAGGAGCCACACTTATCGGCATTGACCAGGACGAAGATGCTTTGAAGGCGGCAAAGGAAAGACTTTCTGCCATAAGTTCAAAATTTACACTTGTAAAAAGTAACTTTAAAGATATAAAAAATGTACTTTCAGAACTGGGAATAGAAAAGGTTGACGGAATTATAGCAGATTTGGGAGTTTCTTCCTATCAGCTCGACGAAGGAGACAGAGGCTTTTCATATATGAATGACGGAGAGCTTGACATGAGAATGGATCGAAGTGCTCCTCTTACTGCGGCAGATGTTGTAAACACTTACAGCGAGGAAGAGCTTTCGAGAATTATTTCTTCTTACGGCGAGGAAAGATGGGCAAAGAGAATTGCTTCCTTTATAGCAGAGGCAAGAAAAAAGGGCGAGATTAGCAGGACATTTGAGCTTGTTTCCATTATAAAAGCGGCAGTTCCGAAAGGTGCAAGACAAGACGGACCGCATCCTGCAAAAAGAACATTTCAGGCTATAAGAATTGAAGTAAACCGTGAGCTTGAAATTTTGGAAGAAACCATAAAAGATAGTGTTTCTGTTTTGAAAACGGGCGGAAGAATAGGAATTATTACTTTTCATTCCTTAGAGGACAGAATAGTTAAAGATACATATTTGAAATTACAAAAAGGGTGTACATGCCCTGCGCAGTTTCCGATTTGCGTTTGCGGAGGCAAGCCCAGTATAAAGATTATAACAAGAAAACCAATAATACCTACGAAAGAAGAACTTACGATAAACCCAAGAGCGCGAAGCGCAAAATTACGAATTGCGGAAGGAGTGTAAAAAAAAGGTGAACAGCTACAATTTTGGAACCGGTGCCAGACAGCTTGAAGAAAAAACCACTATCAGGCATCGCAAGGTACAAAAGAAAGCGAGAAAGCTTGATAAATCTTTTGCACTATGTTTTATAGTTGCAGCAGCACTGGCATTTACTCTTTTGGGAAGATATGCAATTATAACCGAAAAAACTGCCGAAATAGAAAGCCTTAAGGCGGAGCTTGAAGTTGTAAACAGTATGGTGGTATCGGAAGAATTTAAACTTGAAAAGGACATTGACCTTAAAAAGGTTGAAGAAATTGCAACCGAAAAGCTCGGAATGCAAAGACCTGAAAAGCATCAACTTGTATATATAAGTATGGATAACCATGACTGGTGTGAAGTAAGCGAAGAGAAGGGCGGCGGCTTTCTCGCGAGCATGGCGGCAGGTGTTTTGAGTATAGTGGAATATTTCCGTTAGAAAATAAATAAATATAATATATCGGCGGATATTAAAAAGACTCTTGAGTACAATTCTCAAAACAAGAATTTACCGGGAGTTTTTTGAGTAGAAGGAGGAAGAAAATGGCAAGACGTAAAGCAAATATAAAAAAACGTATGCTGGGATTTTACTGCATATTTATTGCCGCGATGCTTTTTCTTCTTCTGAGAACGGCGCACCTTCAGATTATAAAAGGAGGAGAGCTTCGCGAGGCGGCTGAAAGACAACAGACACGTGACAGTATGATAACTCCCAAAAGGGGCACAATTTATGACAGGAACAGGAAAGTTTTAGCGCAAAGTGCGAGTGCGGAAATGGTTGTAATCGAGCCTGCGATAATTAAGAAAAAAGGAACGGGCAAGGAAGTGGCTGAAAAACTTTCTGCACTTTTGGGAATGGAATACGAAACTATTTACAAAAAAACGCAAAAGGAAAGCTATTATGAAATAATTAAAAAGAAAGTTGAAAAAGATGAGGCTGACAAGGTAAGGGCATTAAAACTTGACGGAGTAAGGCTTGACGAGGACACAAAAAGATATTACCCCGGCGGTGCGTTTGCCTCTCACATTATAGGCTTTACGGGTGCTGATAATCAGGGTCTTGGCGGCATTGAAATGGTTTATGATTCTTACCTTAAAGGTACACCCGGCAGAATTAAAACGGCTAAAAATGCCAACGGAACGGATATGCCCTTTGAGAGCGAGCAGTATCTTGAGGCAATTGAAGGCAACAACGTTGTGCTTACAATAGACGAGGTTATTCAGCATTTTGTTGAAAAGCACCTTGAAAATGCATGGATTGACAACAAAGTAGAAGACGGTGCGGCGGCAATTGTTATGAACCCGAAAACGGGTGAAATACTTGCCATGGCAACAAAACCGAGTTACGATTTAAATGCCCCCATGAAAATTACTGACGAGGGAGTTTTGGAACTTTTAAAGGAATTTGAAGGGGAAGAATACGACAAGAAATATAATGAAGAACTCAATCGCCTCTGGAGAAACAAAGCAGTGGTTGATACTTATGAGCCGGGTTCTACTTTTAAAGCGATAACTGCATCTTCTGCGCTTGAGGAGAACACTTCTCATTTGACGGATGCTTTTTTCTGTTCAGGTGTTGCTCATGTTGCGGACTGGGACATAAGGTGTCATAAAAATGGCGGACACGGTTCTGAAAACTTTATACAGGCAGTTCACAATTCATGTAACCCTGCGTTTATTGAAATAGGATTAAAACTTGGTGTCACAAACTTTACAAAATATTTTAAAGCCTTCGGTTTTACCGAGAAAACAGGCTTTGAGCTTCCTGGTGAAGCTGTTGGAAGCCACTACACGGCTGACAACATGACAACTATTGACCTTGCGGTAAACTCATTCGGCCAGAGCTTTACCATAACACCGCTTCAGATGATTTGTGCAATGAGTGCAATAGCTAACGGCGGTCATCTTATGAAGCCATATATTGCAAAGCAGGTTTGCGACATAAACGGAAACGTTATAAAAAGCATGGACCCGCAGGAGGTAAGGCAGGTTATAAGCGAGAGCACAAGCCGAAAGATGTGTGAAATACTTGAGGGTGTTGTATCTCAGGGCGGCGGAAGAAATGCTTATATTCCCGGTTACAGAATTGCAGGTAAAACGGGTACAAGTGAAAAACTTCCGCGTGGAAGCGGAGAATATATTGCATCATTTGTGGGATTTGCACCTGCAGATAATCCGCAAATTGCAGTTTTGGTGCTCCTCGATAATCCGAGAGGTATAGAATACTACGGCGGTATGATTGCCGCTCCCGTTGTTGGAAATATTGTAAATGACACATTAAGATATCTCGGTGTTCAGCCGCAATACACTCAGGACGAAATGACGAAGAGCGACATACTTATGCCTGAGGTTACGGGAATGGCACTGGAAGATGCAAAGAAAACTATTACGGGTGCATCGCTTAAATATCAGGTAATAGGTGACGGCGATACTGTTATCGACCAAACACCAAAGGCAGGAATAGGACTTTCAAGCGGTGCGGTTGGAGTGCTTTATACGAGTGAAGGAGCACTTACTAAAGTATTGGTTCCAGACCTTACGGGAATGAGCAGCGTTGACTGCAATATTGCTCTTGCAAACTGCGGACTTAATTTCAAAGTTGCAGGTCCGGGGCAGACAGATACTACAGGGGTTACAAGAGCCGTAAGTCAGGACCCTGCGCCCGGTACAGAAGTTGATGCAGGAAGTTTGGTATATGTACAATTCAGATACGAAAGTATTGAGTAAGTGCAAAAAGTCCCAGAACACAAAAAGGCAAATTAAATTGTAAACCACGTTATGAGGGGAGTGAAAATAGATGAAATTTTATGACATCTTAAAGGATATTGACTGCGAAATTTTTGGCGGTGATACGGAAATTACGTCTGTTGAATATGATTCAAGAAAGGTAAAGGAAGGCTCTCTTTTCATTGCAATTTCAGGATTTCAGACAGACGGACATTTATATATAGAAAAGGCCATAGAAAATGGTGCGGCGGCAATTTTGTGTGAAAAGAGTGACATGGTGCCCCCGGGCATCAGCTATGCAGTTTCAAAAGACACACGAACTGCTATGGCACAGGCAGGCTCAAATTTTTACGGCGGCAGTGCAAAAAGACTTAAAATGATTGGTATTACAGGCACCAACGGAAAAACAACCACAACATATTTGGTGAAAAAGATTTTGGAGCTAGTTGGAATTAAGACAGGTCTTATTGGCACAAATCAGAATATGATTGGCGATATGGTTTTGGAAACGGGAAGAACAACTCCCGAGTCTCTCGACCTTCATAAATTACTTGCCGAAATGGAAGATAAAGGTGCAACCCACGTTATCATGGAAGTTTCATCACACGCCCTGGAGCTTAAAAGAGTTGCAGGAATAGAATTTGTGGCAGGTGCTTTTACAAACCTTACACGCGATCATCTTGATTTTCACGAAACCTTTGAAAACTACTGTGATGCAAAGGCAATTTTGTTCAGAAATTCAAAAAAAGGCTGTATAAACTTTGATGACGAGTGGGCACCTCGCCTTATGAAAGATGCTACTTGCGAAACTTTATATTATGGAACGGGTGAAGGAGCACAGCTTCGTGCAGAGAATATCCGCCTTTCAGAGCGTGGTGTTAAATTCAGCGTAAACTACGGAGGAAAAGTACACGAGGTAAGGCTTTCGATACCGGGAATGTTCTCGGTTTACAATGCACTTTGCGCAATAAGCATTTGCCTTTCTCTTGGAATTTCCTTTGACGATATAGTAAAAGGACTTATTCTTGCAAAGGGTGTTAAGGGAAGATGCGAGGTAGTAAATATTTTAGCAGACTATACTGTTATAATTGACTATGCACACACACCTGATGGACTTGAAAATATAATTAATACTGTTCGCGGATTTGCAAAGGGCAGAGTTTTGACAGTATTTGGTTGCGGAGGTGACCGTGACAAAACCAAACGTCCCATAATGGGAGAAGTGGCAGAAAGGCTTTCGGACATTACGATAGTTACAAGCGATAATCCGCGAAGCGAGGACCCCCAGTTGATTATTACAGACATTTTAGAGGGCATGAAAAAGAAAGAGGGAACCTTTAAGGCAATCGTAAACAGAACAGAGGCTATCAGATATGCGATGGAAATTGCTGAAAAAGGAGACGTTATAATACTTGCAGGTAAGGGACACGAAACATATCAGATTTTAAAAGACGAAACTATTCATTATGACGAGCGCGAAATAGTAAAGGATATATTTAATAGTTGAGAGGAATAAAAATGTTTACTGCTTCAGATATTGCCGGAATTTGCGAAGGCAGGGTGATAGGTTTTTCTGATGCTTTCGCAGAAAGCATTGTAACCGACAGCCGAAAAATAAATAGCGGAGATTTGTTTGTTGCCTTAAAGGGCGAAAATTTTGACGGAAATGATTTTGCGGAAAAGGCATTTTCATGCGGTGCTGAAATTTGCCTTTTAAGCAGAGAATGCTCTGTGCCCGAAGGAAAAGCCGCAGTTTTGGTTGAGGATACAGGCATAGCGCTTATGAAAATAGCGGCTCACCACAGAAAAGCGATGGGCACAAAAATATTGGCAATTACAGGAAGCGTCGGCAAAACAACAACAAAGGAAATGTGCGCTTGTGCACTTTCTGAAGGCTTTTTTGTTCACAAAACAAGCGGAAATTTCAATAACGAAATCGGCATGCCTCTTACACTTTTGAATCTCAAAAAAGAGCATACTGCGGCAGTTATAGAAATGGGAATGAGCAATTTCGGCGAAATAGAAAGGCTTTCTCAGACTTGCAGACCTGATGTGGCATTAATAACCAATATAGGTGTAAGCCACATTGAAAATCTTAAAAGTCAGGAAAATATTTTAAAGGCAAAACTTGAAATTCTTTCGGGACTTTCAAAGGGCGCAACACTTATACTAAACGGTGACGACCCGTTTTTAAAAACTGTGAAAGCAGACGGCTTTAAGATTTTAACCTACGGATTTTCCGAAGGGTGCGACATAAGGGGAGAGATAATTTCCCAAAATACTGTGTCTGTTTTGGGGCAAAAGATAACTTTGTCGGTTGAAGGGGAGCATAATCTTTTAAATGCTCTCGGTGCTATGGCGGCAGCTGCGGCTTTTGGCATAGAGCCTATGAAGGCGGCTGCGGGAATAGAAAAATTTAAGACCGATGAGAGAAGACAGAGCATCACAAAATCCCCCAAAGGATTTTATGTTATAGCAGACTATTATAATGCTTCTCCCCAGTCGGTTGAGGCGGCACTTAAAACACTTTCTTTAAAGGAAGGCAGAAAAATTGCAGTTTTGGGTGACATGCTTGAGCTTGGCTTGATTTCGGAAGAAAGTCACAAAAAATCAGGCATTTTAGCGGCAGAACTGGAGTGCGACATGCTCCTTACATACGGGGAACAAAGTATTAATACGTATAATGCGGCAAAAGACAAAATTTTCTCAAAGCATTTTGACGACAAAGAAGAGCTTTCAGGCTTTTTGCTTACGGAGGCTAGAGAAGGAGACTTTATTCTCATAAAAGGCTCCCGTGGCATGAAAATGGAAACAGTTTATGAAAAAATTATGAGGTGACAAAAATGGAACTGATTATAAGCGGTGCTATCTCATTTATTCTTGCGGCAATTTTTGGATTTTTATTAATTCCGCTTCTCACAAGGCTTAAATTCGGGCAGAGCATCAGGGACGAAGGACCCCAGTGGCATCAGAAAAAAAGCGGAACACCCACTATGGGCGGCATAATTTTTATAATAGCCGCACTTTTGGGAATGCTTCTTGTGACAAGGGACATAAAAGCATTCGGTGTTATGGCATGTGCTCTTTTATTTGGACTTATCGGCTTTCTTGATGATTACATAAAAATTTTAAAGAAAAGAAATCTGGGGCTTACTGCCGCACAGAAATTTCTGGCACAGGTGCTCTCTGCTACCGCATTTATGCTTTTTGTGACAATGAGAGGAGAAAATGCTGACATATTAGTTCCTTTTACTGATATAAGACTTGATTTGGGTGTTTTTTATATCCCTTTAAACGTTTTCCTGATGGTTGGAATTGTAAACAGCGTAAATCTAACCGACGGGCTTGACGGACTTGCAGGTTTTTCCTCGCTTGCCGTAGCAGTATTTTTTGCGGCATTTGCAAAAAATGCAGGACAGGGTGGAATTGCACTTTTGATGGCGGCACTTTCAGGAGGTGTTGCAGGATTTTTACTTTATAACATATATCCTGCAAGAGTATTTATGGGTGACACGGGGAGTTTATTCCTCGGCGGCATTTTGTCTGCGGCGGCTGTTTATCTCGGTTTTCAGATAATGCTTATTATATGCTGCCTGGTATTTATAATGGAAACACTTTCTGTTATGATTCAGGTAACATCATTTAAACTTACGGGCAAAAGAGTTTTTAAAATGAGCCCGATACATCATCATTTTGAAATGTGCGGATTTAAAGAAACAAAAATTGTGCTTATATTCACGATTTTAACAGTTTTATTCAGTTTGATTTCTTACATATCCGTAAAATAAATTTTATAAAAAGGCGGTGAGGCAGATATGGCAAAGAAAAAGATAAGACGCGGAAGAATTGACATGACTTTATTTACTATCCTTTCTATAATGATAACATTTGGTCTTATCATGGTTTTCAGCGCATCTGCACCTGCCGCATTTTATCAGCACGGTGACCAGTTCCACTTTATAAAAAGGCAGTTTATATGGACTTTGGTGGGATTTGGTGCAATGTTCTTTTTTGCAACGGTAAACTACAAAGTAATAAAAAGATGGGCGGGAGTTTTCTGCGTAGTGGCACTGGTATTAATGTTTTTGGTGCCACTTATAGGAATAGAACTTAACGGTGCAAAAAGGTGGCTCGGAATAGGTCCTTTAACATTTCAACCGTCGGAGATTGCAAAGTTTGCGCTGGTTTTCTACTTTGCAAAAAGAATGGACGAAAGCAGGCAGGGAAGTCTTAATAACTTCGTTTACGGATTTTTGCCATATATTGCAGTTTTAGGTGCATTTCTTCTTGCAATGTTTTTGCAGGACCATTTAAGTGCCATGGTAGTAACTTTTGGAGCGCTCATGATTGTGCTTTATGCAGGTGGTGCAAACACAAAGCACTTTTTATTAATGGGTGCTGTGGGTGTAGTAGCCCTCATTCCGATTGCTTTTTTTGAAAGCTATCGTCTTGCGAGAATTATGACATTTTTAGACCCTTTTGCAGACATAAAGGGTGGTGGCTGGCAGATAGTTCAGGGTCTTTATGCAATAGGCTCGGGCGGAATTTTCGGAAGAGGTCTTGGGCAGGCAAGGCAGAAATTTTTGTATGTTCCTGAGGCTCACAATGACTACATTTATGCAATTTTGTGCGAGGAATTAGGATTCATCGGAGCAATTTTAGTTGCAGTTTTGTTTGCGGCATTTATAACAAGATGCATTATTATAGCACTCAATGCCCCCGACACTTTTTCGAGAGTGACAGTTTTCGGCATTACAACTATTATTGCACTTCAGTATATAATAAACATTGGTGTTGTAACATCGGTTATGCCAAACACGGGTATGCAGCTTCCCTTTTTCAGCGCAGGCGGAACAAGTCTTGTGTTTTTGATGAGTGCAATGGGAATTGTTTTAAATATTTCAAGATATTCCAAAATACCTGACAAGAAGGAGGGGGTATAATGCGTGCCATAATTTCGGGCGGCGGTACGGCAGGGCATATAAATCCTGCTATCGCAATAGCAAATTATATCAGGGAAAAGGAAAAGGACAGTGAGTTTCTCTTTGTGGGAACACAGCACGGTCTTGAAAAAAAGCTTGTCCCCAAATGCGGCTATGATATTAAGTTTATAGAGGTTATGGGACTTAAGAGAAGTCTAAGTCCCCAAAACATAAAGGTTTTTATAAACTATATAAAGAGCATAAGGGAGTCACGCCGTATATTAAAGGAATTTAAGCCTGATGTTGTAATCGGGACAGGTGGATATGTGTGTGCGCCTGTGGTAAATTCTGCTGCATCGCTTAAAATCCCGTCACTTATTCACGAACAGAATGTTTTTCCCGGACTTGCGATAAAGATGCTTTCACAAAAGGCGGATGTAACGGCAATCAGCTTTGACGAAACACGCAGTATGATGAAAGCAAAGAAAATGGTGCTTACGGGAAATCCGTTAAGACCCGACCTTTTTACGCCACACGATAAGGACGTTCTTCGTGCAAACTGTAATTTTGATGAAAAGCCGATTGTGCTGATGTTCGGCGGTTCGCTTGGTGCAGAGAAAATGAACAGTGCCCTTATTGATATGGTGAAAAACGGACGCATTGATGGCTTCAATCTGATTGCGGCAACGGGCGAAAGACATTATGAAGAGGTTTGCGCCAGACTTCGGGAGGAAGGCGTAAATATTGAAAAACATAAAAATGTAAAAATTCTTCCGTATATATATAATATGGAGG
>JAZOQG010000026.1:0-8969 GCA_045656005.1 Clostridia bacterium | reverse complement strand
CTATGGAAAAATGCAAGGCCTTAGGAAAAATTCTTGTTGCACATTGCGAGGACAATTCGCTTCTTTTCGGCGGCTATATTCACGATGGTGAATATGCGAAAATAAACGGACACCGCGGAATTTGTTCTGAAAGTGAATGGAGGCAGGTTGAAAGAGATTTAAACCTTGTTTCAAAAATAGGCTGCAAGTATCATGTTTGCCATATTTCTACGAAGGAAACAGTAGCACTTATAAGAGAAGCGAAAAAATCGGGAATTGACGTAACGTGCGAAACAGGACCGCATTATCTTGCTTTATGCGACATGGATTTAAAAGACGAGGGAAGATTTAAAATGAATCCGCCTATAAGAAGCAAGTGTGACCGTGATGCTTTGATTGAAGGCATTTGTGACGGCACAATTGATATGATTGCTACAGACCATGCACCACACAGCAAAGAGGAAAAAAGCAAAGGGCTTTGCGGAAGCCTTAACGGCATAGTAGGCATTGAAACCTCCTTTGCAAAAATATATACTTCGCTTGTTAAAACGGGAATTATTTCACTCGAAAAGCAGATGGAGATTATGCACATAAATCCCGCAAAGCGATTTGGCATAGGCAGAGATATAAAAGAGGGAGAGATGGCACAGTTTTGTGTATTCGACCTTGATAATGAATATAAAATTGACAGTAAAAACTTTTTGTCAATGGGCAAAAGCTCACCGTTTGATGGAGACAGCGTTTTTGGAAAATGTCTTATGACGGTGGTAGACGGTAAGAGAGTTTTTGAAGGAGGAAAGATATGTTTGTAATTTGTGAAAACATAAAAATTGCAAAAGACGTTTACAAAATGACACTTTCGGGCGATACATCGAAAATTACTGCCACGGGTCAGTTTGTAAATATAAAAATAGAAGGTAAATACTTGAGACGTCCCATTTCTGTGTGCGACTTTGAGGACGGAATGCTTACGATAATTTACAAAGTAGTGGGCGAAGGAACTGAATTTTTAAGCCGTATGGAAAAAGGACAAGCTCTTGATGTTTTAACGGGGCTTGGAAACGGATACGACACAGAGAAAAGCGGAGAAAGACCTCTTTTAATCGGTGGCGGTGTTGGTGTTCCTCCGATGTTCGCACTTTGTAAAAAGCTGATTTCCGAGGGTAAAAAAGTTAAGGTAATACTTGGGTTTAACAAAAGTGATGAAGTTTTTTATAAAGAGGAATTTGAGGCACTTGGTGCCGAAGTTTCCATAACAACTGTTGACGGAAGCTATGGAATAAAAGGTTTTGTAACAGATGCCCTGCCCGAAGATTATACATATTTTTACACATGCGGACCTGAGCCTATGCTCAAAAGTGTTTATGAGAAAACAAACACGAGTGGTCAGTTCTCATTCGAGGAAAGAATGGGCTGTGGGTTTGGCGCTTGCATGGGTTGCAGCTGCAAAACAAAGTATGGGGACAAGCGTATATGCAAAGATGGCCCTGTTCTTTTAAAGGAGGAAATAATATGGTAGATTTAAAAGTTAATCTTTGCGGAGTGGAGCTTTCAAACCCCATTATTCCTGCAAGCGGAACATTTGGTTTTGGTGAAGAATTTAAAGATTTTTACGATATAAACATACTTGGCTCATTTTCCACAAAAGGCACAACAAGAGAGCCAAGATTTGGAAATGCTACACCAAGAATTGCGGAAACACCTTCGGGAATGCTCAATAGTGTCGGACTTCAAAATCCCGGAATAGATGTGGTTGTTAATGAAAAAATGCCGAAAATCAAGGAGTATTTTAACAAAGGTGTTGTTGCGAATATAAGCGGATTTTCTCTTGACGAATATGTTTACTGTTGCCAAAAAATTGATGCTTGCGACAATGTTTCAATTATTGAAGTAAACATCAGTTGTCCAAATGTTCACGGAGGCGGTATGAGTTTTGGGACTAGTGCCGAGAGTGCGTTTGAGGTTACAAAGGCTGTTAAAAAAGTTACTACAAAGCCTGTATGCATTAAACTTTCGCCAAATGTTACGGATATTTGCGAGATTGCCCGCGCCTGTGAGGCAGGCGGTGCTGATGCGGTAAGCCTTATAAATACCCTTATGGGCATGAGAATAGATTTAAGAAAAAGAAAGCCAATACTCAAGAACAAAACAGGCGGTCTTTCGGGAGATGCCGTTTTGCCTGTTGCCCTTCGCATGGTTTATCAGGTTTATGAAGCTGTTAAGATACCGATTATAGGTATGGGCGGTGTGTCAAAAGCTGAAGACGTTATCGAAATGATGCTCTGCGGTGCAACTGCCGTTCAGGTAGGTGCGGCAAATTTAGTAAATCCCTATGCATGTAAGGAAATTATTGAAAATCTTCCTGCGTGCATGGAAAAATACAATATAGAAAAATTATCAGATATTATCGGAGGTGCTCACTAATGGCTAAAGATGTAATTATTGCTTGTGATTTTGCAAGTGCAGAGGCTTTGTTTAATTTTCTTGATTTATTCAAAGAGGAAAAACCATATCTTAAGGTGGGAATGGAGCTTTTTTATGCGACAGGTCCTTCCATTGTGAAAGAAATTAAAAAAAGAGGACACAAAATTTTTCTCGATTTAAAACTTCACGATATTCCAAACACAGTTAAAAAAGCGATGAGTGTTCTATCAAATCTTGATGTTGACATGTGCAATCTTCATGCATCGGGAACAATTCCTATGATGGAAGCGGCTATCGAAGGGCTTACAAGAGAAGACGGCACAAGACCTATACTTTTGGCAGTAACACAGCTTACTTCAACAAGTCAGGAAGTAATGGAAAGAGATTTGCTTATAAATGAAAATATAGGCGATGTTGTTGCGCACTATGCGAAAAATGCACATGCGGCAGGACTTGACGGTGTTGTGTGCTCACCGCTTGAAGCCTCTATTGTAAAAGAAAAATGCGGAAAAGATTTTTATACTGTAACTCCGGGAGTAAGATTTGCAGACGGTGACGTGGGCGACCAGAAAAGGGTTACAACTCCCGCAAAGGCAAGGGAGATAGGCTCTGACTACATTGTTGTAGGCAGACCTATTACAGCTGCAGATGATCCTGTTGCGGCATACAGACGTTGTGTAAAAGAATTTTTAGGGGAATAGGCACGCCAAAATGCGCAGAACGTAAAAGCGGATTTATTTTGTGCTGATATAAGATAGATTTAGAGAGGAGTTTTATAATGAAAAGAAAAGTAGCAGAAGGGCTTTTAAGTATTGGAGCGGTTTTTTTAAGACCCGAGGAGCCATTTACATGGGCGAGCGGAATTAAAAGTCCGATTTATTGTGATAACAGACTTATTTTGACTGCACCCGAGGTGCGCAACATGGTTGAAAAAGCTATTGCAGACACGGTTATGGCAGAGTTTCCGGAGTGCGAGGTTTTGATGGGAACATCAACCGCCGGTATTGCACATGCCGCTATTGCAGGTCACATTCTCGGAAAACCTATGGGTTATGTAAGAGGGGGAGCAAAGGATCACGGCAGAGGAAACCAGATTGAAGGAAAGCTCGAAAAAGGACAAAAAGTTGTTGTAATTGAAGATTTGATTTCAACAGGCGGAAGTGTTATCGAGGTTGTTGATGCTTTGAGAGCACACGGAGCAGAGGTTTTGGGTGTTGTGAGCATATACACTTATGGAATGCAAAAAGGTATCGACCGTATGGCGGCGGCTGATGTTAAAAATATAAGCCTCACAGACTTTGATACAACTGTATCAGTTGCGGCTGAAAAAGGATATATTAAAGAAGAGGATAAGGAAAGACTTATAAAATTCAGAAACAACCCTTCCGATGAGAGCTGGATTAATTAACATCACCCTCTAAAACACTTATACGAGTGTTTTTGTTCCTGACAGAGGCATGTTGGATGTTTTTCTGAACCAACCTCAAATGGTTTTAATTTAAAGAAAAGGAGAATGTTAATGAATAAGTACATAGGTCATACGTCTCAAATTTACGGAGTAGAGGAAATGCGGCTTACCGGAGGCAAGGGTGATGGTATGCGCATGCTATATGTGAGAAACGGCAAAGGACTTGAGTTCTGGGTTTCGCTTGACCGCTGTGCAGATATTACAAGACTTAGTTTAAAAGGTGATAATTTCAGTTTTATTTCTGCCTGCGGAAATGTTTCTCCAAATTACTATGACAAAGAAGGACTTGGATTTTTGAAATCCTTTACAGCCGGATTTTGTACTACATGCGGACTTATGTCCGTGGGAAGTCCGTGTACTGATAATGGTGAGCAACTCCCGCTTCATGGAACTATATCCAATACCCCTTGCGAAAATTTTGCATACAGAGTCGATGATAACAATATTTATATCAGCGCGACAGTACGTGATGCACATCTTTTTTCATATAAGCTTATACTCGAAAGAGAATATGTGGTGTCTCTTGACGAAAATAAATTTACAATGACTGACACCGTTAAAAATATTGGTTCATTGGAAGCGCCGTATCAAATTATGTATCACTGCAATATGGGGTATCCGCTTTTATGTGAAGATACTCAAATAAAAATTCCGTCAAGTGAAGTTGTTGCAAGAAATGAACATGCCAGTACAGGATTGAATAACTGTCTGAAAGTGGAAAGTCCGCAAGCTGATTATGAGGAAATGTGTTTTTATCATAGTTTTTCAGGAACAGCAGAAGTGAGCATATACAATCCAAATATAAAAAAGGGTATGAAAATGGCTTTTGACACAAATGAACTTAAGTGCTTTACTCAATGGAAAATGATGGGTGAATATGACTATGTAATGGGTCTTGAACCGGGAAACTGCACGCCTGACGGAAGAGATGTAATGAGAGATAAGGGCATGCTTGAATTTATTAAGCCGGGTAAATCAAGAACACAGACATTAAAATTTGAGTTTCTTGGTTAAGTTGAAGTTGATAAATATTTTATGAAATTATTATAGCGGGAGGATATTATGAGAAGTCTTATAGACATTATGGATTTAAATGTTTCCGAGATTGACGAGCTTATTGCTACTGCAGAAGACATTATTAAAAATCCTGAAAAATACAGGGAAAAATGCAAATACAAAAAACTTGCCACACTTTTCTTTGAGCCTTCGACAAGGACAAGACTCAGTTTTGAGGCGGCTATGATGGAACTTGGCGGAGGAGTGCTCGGGTTTTCCGAGGCACAGTCGTCATCGGCTTCAAAGGGAGAAAGTGTTTCTGATACTGTAAAGGTTGTAAGCTGCTACGCTGACATTATTGCAATGCGTCACCCCAAAGAGGGGGCTCCGATGGTTGCGTCAATGGCAGCTGATGTGCCGATAATAAATGCAGGTGACGGCGGACACAATCACCCAACACAGACTCTTACCGACCTTTTGACGATAAAAAGAGAGCTTGGTAGGCTTGATAATTTAAAAATAGGCTTCTGCGGTGACCTTAAGTTCGGAAGAACAGTTCATTCCCTTATAAATGCTCTTTCAAGATGCGAAGGAATTGAGCTTACATTAATTTCGCCACCCGAGCTTCGTGTTCCGGAATATTTAAAGCAGGATGTTCTTGACAAAAGCAACATGAAATATATTGAAACTGATGACCTTGAAAGCTCTATGGCGGACCTTGATGTGCTTTACATGACAAGGGTTCAGAAGGAAAGATTTTTCAATGAGGCTGACTACATAAGGCTTAAGGATACTTATGTATTAAACCCTGAAAAAATGAAAAAAGCAAACGACAATATGATTATTCTTCATCCGCTTCCAAGAGTTAACGAAATTTCACCTGCGATTGACAGTGACAGAAGAGCTTGCTATTTTAAGCAGGTACTTAATGGAAAATATGCAAGAATGGCGCTTATTTTAAAGCTTTTGGAGGTGGAATAATGAACGTTGATTCAATTAAAAACGGGATTGTTATTGACCATATAAAGGCAGGCAAGAGTATGGAGATTTATGAATTTTTAAATCTTGGTGAGCTTAAATCATCCGTTGCCATAATCAAAAACGTTACAAGCCGACATATGGGCAAAAAAGACATTATTAAAATTGACGAGAGCATTGATGTAAATCTCGATGCGCTCGGATATATTGACCACAACATAACAATTAATATAATTAAAGACGGGGTTATAGTTAAGAAAAGCCACTTGGAACTTCCCGAAACTATCACGAATATTGCAAAGTGCAAAAACCCAAGATGCATCACAAGCCAGGAGCAGGATATTCAGCATATATTCAAGCTTTGCGACAAGGAGAAAGGCATATACAGATGTATCTACTGCGAAAGCCGTGCAAAGGAAGAGGAATAATACATTTTTTGTAAAAATATGTAATTTTGAAGGTCTTTTTGCCTTGACTTTTTTGGGGTTTTAAGATATAATTATAATGTATTAAATTGTGTTTTGCGACTGACGGATAAGTGGGTAACCACAGGGGAGCAAAATATCACAAAAAAATGCCGACCGTCTGGGCAGTCCAAAGTAAGTTTTTTTGGACTGCTCTAATTTTTTGGCTTTGTAAAAAATATGTCTAAGGGGAAATGAGAAATGAAAAAAGTTGGAATTTTAATGGGAAGCGACAGCGACCTTCCTGTTTTGCAAAAAGCATTTGATATGCTTGAAAGTTTAGAAGTACCTTTTGAGGTTCATGTGTACAGTGCACACAGAACGCCTAAAGAAGCAAAAGAATTTGCAGAAGGTGCAAGAGAGGCAGGCTACGCTGCTATTATTGCGGCGGCGGGTATGGCGGCACACCTTGCGGGTGCTGTTGCTGCAAACACAACATTGCCCGTTATAGGAATCCCTGTAAAAAGTGCACAGCTTGACGGGATGGATGCACTACTTTCAACCGTTATGATGCCTCCCGGAATGCCTGTGGCAACAGTTGGAGTAAATGCCGCGCAAAATGCGGCGCTCTTAGCGGCACAGATTATTGCGGTTGAAGACAGTGCTTTAGCCCAAAAACTTAAAAACTTAAGAGAAGAAAATGCGAAAAAAATTCTTGCTAAAAACGAAGCAATATCTTCCGAGTACAGCAGATTAACATATTAGAAAGGACAAAACTATGGGTGGTTTTTTTGGAGCAGTCAGCAGACATGATGCCATAGCAGATGTTTTCTTTGGTACTGACTATCATTCACATCTTGGAACAAAGCGTGGCGGCATGGCGGCTGTTGACAGTGAAATAGGTTTACAAAGGGATATTCACAACATTGAAAATTCTCCTTTCAGAACTAAATTTGAACATATTTTTGAGGAAATGAGCGGAAATAGTGCCATTGGATGCATAAGCGATACAGACCCGCAGCCCCTCCTAATCCGTTCAAATCTGGGTTCCTATGCTATATGCATAACGGGTATTATAAACAACAAAGAGGAGCTTATAAAAGAACATTTTTCCCACGGCATGGCTCATTTTAATGTTATGACAAGCGGAAAAATTAATTCTACCGACCTTGTGGCGGCACTTATAAACCAGAAGGAAAGTTTTGAAGAGGGAATAAATTTTGTTCACGATGTAATCGACGGAACGGCTTCTATTCTTATTCTCAAGGGTGACGGCACAATTATCGCTGCTCGTGACAAGTATGGAAGACTTCCTGTTCTTATTGGAAAAAATGAAGATGGATACTGTGTATCATTTGAATCATTCGCTTACAAAAAACTCGGCTATTTTGACGAGAGAGAGCTCGGTCCGGGTGAGATTGTTCATATAAGTTTAAGGGGAGTAAAACAACTTGCACCACCGAGAGAAGAAATGAAAATGTGTGCATTTTTATGGACATATTTTGGATATCCCACTTCAAACTACGAAGGTGTAAACGTTGAAACCATGCGTTACAGAAACGGTCAGATTTTAGCACAGACTGACAAGGAAAAAGGAACTGCAGAAGGAATTGACTATGTGGGAGGTGTACCTGATTCGGGTACTCCGCATGCAATAGGATATGCTAATGAAAGTTCTGTGCCTTTTGCGAGACCGTTTATAAAATACACTCCTACATGGATGAGAAGTTTCACTCCTTCAAAACAGACGGACAGACAGAAAATTGCAAAGATGAAACAAATTCCTGTTCACGAGCTGATTGAAGACAAAAAGTTATTATTTGTAGACGATTCAATAGTAAGAGGTACTCAGCTTAAAGGAACTGTTGACTTCCTTTATGAAAACGGAGCGAAGGAAGTTCACATGAGAAGTGCCTGTCCTCCGATTATGTATGGTTGCAAATACCTTAATTTCTCCCGAAGCACAAGTGATATGGACCTTATCGCAAGAAAGGTTATTATGGAGCTTGAAGGTGAAGAAGGGTTTAAATATATAGACGAGTACAGAGACGGCGAAACCGAAAGAGGTAAAAATTTGCGAAAGGCAATCTGTGAAAAATTTAATTTTGCATCACTTGAATTCCAAAGTCTTGAAGGAGTTATAAAATCCATAGGACTTGACAAATGCAAACTTTGCACATATTGCTGGGACGGAAAAGAATAGCCGAAAGCATATAATCCGAACACGCCTTAAACGGCGTAATTTCGGTGCATTTCGGCTTGTCTTCTTCGAAAGGCAGTAGCCTTCCATCATCATTCGCACCAAAATTCACTCAAAATTTCATCCGTTTAAGGTCAAAGAATTTTCAAAGTGTGGATTTTTGGTTGCGCAAGGCAAAAACGCAGGGAATACTTTGTGTATTTCCGAGTATTTTAACAAAGCGAAAGCGAAAATCCGCCTTCGAAAATCGTGGTTCGGATTATATGCTTTCGGTTAAGAAAGGATTGATTTTTTATGAAAAGCTACAGTGAAAGCTACAAAGCAGCAGGCGTTGATATTACAGCAGGATACGAATCAGTAAAGCTTATGAAAAAACATATTGCGAGAACTTTGACAGAAGGTGCACTTTCCGATATTGGAGGATTTGGCGGACTTTTTGAGCTTGATTTGGAAGGTATTAAAAAACCTGTTTTGGTTAGCGGAACAGACGGTGTTGGTACAAAATTAAAGCTTGCATTTT
>JAZOQG010000025.1:0-5263 GCA_045656005.1 Clostridia bacterium | reverse complement strand
ACAGACTCAGCGCAAAAATGCTGGCAGAAGATATAAAGGTGATATTAAATGAAACAAAGGCTTGATGTATATATGGCTGAAAACAATCTTGCAGAGGGCAGAACCCGCGCGCAGGCACTTATTATGAGTGGCGTGGTGTATGTAAATGAGCAGAAGGCTGACAAAGCAGGTATGCAGGTAAGCGAAAAGGACAAAATTGAAGTTCGTGAGGGACTTCGATATGTAAGCCGTGGAGGCTTGAAACTTGAGAAAGCTATGGCTTCCTTTGGAGCAGAGCTTTCGGGTAAGGTATGCATGGATATAGGGGCATCTACGGGAGGCTTTACTGACTGCATGCTCCAAAACGGAGCTAAAAAAGTTTACAGTGTTGATGTGGGATATGGACAGCTTGCATGGAGTCTCCGTCAGGATGAAAGAGTTGTCAACATGGAGCGGACAAACATCCGTTTTGTAGAGCCTGAGCACCTTGACGAGCTTTTAGACTTTGCAAGTGTAGATGTTTCATTTATTTCACTTAAACTTATTTTCCCCGTTATGTCAAAGCTTTTGAAAAAAGGCGGTGAGGCGGTTTGTCTTATAAAACCGCAGTTTGAGGCAGGGAAGGAAAAGGTTGGGAAAAACGGAGTTGTAAGAGAGCCTGAAACACACAAGGAAGTTATAGAAAATGTTATGGTCTATGCAGAGGAAAATCTTTTTTCTGTTCTGGGACTTGACTTTTCTCCGATAAAAGGACCGAAAGGTAACATTGAGTATTTAATTTATGTGAAAAATGATGACATAATGAGTACAAATCATTTGGTAAGAATTAATGAGGTCGTTAAAAAAGCACACGAGGAGGCAAAATAATGCTTTATTTTTTAAAAATAGTTGCATGTATGGCTGATTTTCTTAAAATTGGCAAGCGATTTATGGAACTTAGCATGAAAATTATGCCCGGACTTTCAAAAGTGCTTTTAAAAACACACAGTATCATTTTTATCTGTGGTTCATGTGGTAAAACAACAACAATGCACCAGACTGCGGCAACTATAAAAGATAGCGGGTACAGTGTATTTTGTGAAAAAAAGAGAGAAAGTGCAGAGGAAATACTCTTATCTCTTTTGAAAAGATACAACGGCTTAAACAGCAAAAAGACGGCTTTTGCTATATTTGAGGTTGACGCTTTATTACTCAAAAAAATCACAGAAACTATAGAACCTGAAATTTTGGCGGTAACCAATATTTTCCAGGAAAAAAATCATGGTGAGGACATATATTCATATATTGAAGAAGGTGCCGAAAATCTTAAGGATACCATGTTTGTGCTAAACGGCGATGAACCCAGATTATATTCATTTGCACAGGGACACAGAAGATATTTTTATGGTTTTCGTATTAATCCCGGTTTTCCCGGTGGTAATGAGGCTGACGAAGGCGGAAAGATTTGTCACGATTGTGGTGAAGAATACAAATACATATATAATACTTATGCACATCTTGGAAATTACTCATGTGAAAAGTGTTTTAAAACAAGACCGCAGCTGGCACTTGGGGTTGACAATGTTTATTCTCTTGATGAAAATGGGTCTTCCGTTTCTTTTGACGGACTTCAAATAAATATTCCCCTTGCAGGAGGAAGTAACATATATAACGCACTTTGTGCGGCAACTTTGGCGGGCGCCGCGGGCATTGGCCCGGAGAATATTAAAAACGGAATTGAGAATACAAAAAATATTTTATCTGTGCAGGAAACTGTCAGGGTTGACACAAAGGAGCTTCGTCTGATTTTGGTTGACAGTGCGCTTGACTGCACAGAGTCGGTGAATGCAATTTTACCCGACAATGGCATTTTATATATCGCGTGCCTTTTGAGCGAAAGTGATGTATCGTGGATTGAAAGTGTGCCCTTTGAAAAGTTGGCAACACTTAATTATCATGGTGTTTTAATTGGCGGAAGCAGATATAAAGAAGTTTCCGAAAGGCTTGAAACGGCAGGACTTGATACGGCGAAATTTATGATTTGTGAAGATTTTGAGAGCTTCTTATATTCAGTAAGAACAAACGTTATAGGAAGAACGTATATTTTTGCATCAAAAAAAGCTATGAAATCTTTAAGACGGAATTTACATAAAAAAGGTTATCTTAAAAAATTATAAGGAGATTTTTATGAAAGAATTACTTGAAATTATTGAAAACAACAGCCGCATTTCAGCAGAAAAAATAGCAGTTATGCTTGACATGAAATGTGAAGATGTTGAAAAAATAATAAAAAAATATGAGGAAGAAAGAGTAATACTCGGTTACAAAACTTTGGTAAACTGGGAAAAGACTGATGTAGAAAAGGTTACAGCTTTTATTGAGCTTAAGGTAACACCACAGTTTGAACAGGGCTTTGATGCCATTGCTGCAAAAATTTACAAATATGAGCAGGTTAAAACTGTATGGCTTATGTCAGGAAGTTTTGATATAGGACTTATTGTTGAAGGTAAAAATATGAAAGATGTTGCTCTCTTTGTCGCCGAAAAGCTGGCACCGATGAATCAGGTTATAAGTACAGGAACACATTTTGTTCTCAGAACTTATAAAGATTGCGGTGTTGTGTTTGACAAAAAAACAGGTGACGAGAGAGGAATTGTGTCTTTATGATAAATATTGATAAGCTTTTAAACCCGACGGTTGCAGGAATTAAGCCTTCGGGCATAAGAAAATTTTTTGATATAGCAGCAGAAATGGGCGATGCTATATCCCTTGGCGTGGGAGAGCCTGATTTTATAACTCCAGTACATATCCGTGAAGCAGGAATTCATTCCCTTGAAGAGGGACACACATATTATACTTCAAACAGCGGTCTTATAAAACTGCGCGAGGAAATTGTAAAATATATGGAACGAAGATTTTCGCTTCGTTATGAAAGCGGTCAGGTGCTTGTAACTGTTGGCGGAAGTGAAGCTATTGATGCGTTTATGAG
This sequence comes from Clostridia bacterium, assembly GCA_045656005.1. Lineage (GTDB taxonomy): Bacteria > Bacillota > Clostridia > UMGS1883 > UMGS1540 > JAZNQN01. Next base: position 2,316 of record JAZOQG010000025.1, on the reverse strand, counting down.
AGCCGTGGTTGCACCTGGCGATGAGGTTTTGATACCTGAGCCGTCATTCGTATGTTACGCACCTTGTACTCTTATGGCAGGTGGCAATCCTGTACCTATTGTAACAAAAGAAGAAGACGAGTTCCGTCTGACTGCGGATGCACTCAAAAAGGCGATAACCCCCAAAACAAAAGTTTTGGTTTTACCTTTTCCAAATAATCCGACAGGTGCAATAATGGAGAAAGAGGACCTTATAGAAATTGCAAAAGTTTTAAAAGATACCAACATTTTAGTATTAAGCGATGAAATTTATGCAGAGCTTACTTATGGTCAGAAGCATGTATCTATTGCAGAAATTGAAGGTATGTATGAAAGAACTGTAATTGTAAGCGGATTTTCAAAGGCTTATGCTATGACGGGGTGGAGACTTGGGTATGCAATAGGTGACAAAAAAATTATCAGCATGATGACAAAAATTCATCAGTTTGCAATTATGAGCGCTCCCACTACGAGTCAGTATGCCGCTATTGAGGCAATGCGTGCGGGGGATGACGATATCGAAAGCATGAAACGTCAATATAACTACAGAAGAAGGGTTATAGTTGACGGATTTAGGAGTATGGGACTTTCTTGCTTTGAGCCAAAAGGTGCTTTTTATGCTTTTCCTTCTATAAAAGAAACGGGAATGACTTCCATGGAATTTGCAGAAAAACTTTTAAGGGAAGAAAAGGTTGCAGTTATTCCGGGTGACGCATTCGGAGCGTCTGGCGAAGGCTTTATAAGGTGCTCTTACGCTTATGCTATAGAGATTATAGAAGAAGCACTCAGGAGAATTGAAAGGTTTGTAAGGAAGAATATATGATGCAGGATGTGAAAAAAGGAAGGGTATCTGCCCTTTTGCCGATAGGTGTCTTTTTGATACTATATCTTGGGCTTGGAATTTTGTTTGAGTATGCTTTAAAAATTCCAATGGGATTTTATAATATTCCGATAGTTGTTATATTTGTGATTGCCCTTATGGTTGCATGTGCTCAGAACAGAAATTTAAGTTTTGACAAAAAACTCGAAATCATGGGAAGAGGATGCGGTGACAAAAACATAATTACCATGGTTCTCATTTTCCTTGAAGCAGGTATGTTTGTAGGAGTTGTGGGAAGAACAAGTGCAGAGAGTGTGGCATATTTTATGCTTTCTGTAATACCGTCTGATTTTGCAGTGCTCGTTTTGTTTATTGTCGGTTGCTTTGTTTCAACTGCAATGGGAACAAGTGTTGGAACAATCACTTTGCTTACACCTATTGCCGTTGCAGTAGCGGGAGCTTCGGGGTTTTCAATGCCACTTTGCATTGCATCTGTTATAGGCGGTTCCATGTTTGGTGATAATCTTTCGTTTATTTCCGACACTACCATAGCCGCTACAAATGGTCAGGGTTGTAATATGAAGGATAAATTTAAGGAAAACTTTTTTATTGCACTTCCTGCTGCAATTGTAACTTTGATAATTATTTTTATAGTGTCATCAGGGAGCGGTAGCGGTGATGCTATAACGGGAGACTATAATCTCATACAGATTATACCGTATGTTCTTGTACTAATGCTTGGTATAATCGGAATAAACGTTTTTGTAGTACTTTTTGTCGGAATATTGTCAGGTAGTATTATAATGCTATTGACAGGTGCTCTTGACGGAGTAAGTCTTCTTTCGGCTATGGGCTCAGGTGCCGCAGGTATGTTTGAAACAACCATTGTTGCAATACTTGTTTCTGCAATTTGTGCGCTTATAAGAGAACATGGTGGCTTTGATGCCCTTCTTTATGGTATAAGAAAAGTGTTTAAAGGGAAAAAGGGCGGTCAGCTTGGAATGGGACTTTTGGTAGGTCTTATGGATATAGCAACTGCCAACAATACTGTTGCAATCGTTATGGCTAACCCGATAGCGAAAGAAATGGCAACAGACTATGGTATAAGTCCGAGAAAATCTGCATCAATACTTGACACGTTTTCATGCATTTTTCAGGGCATAATTCCATATGGCGCACAGATGCTTGTGGCACTTTCTGCCGCAAACGAGCTTGGCGGAAATTTGTCAGCATTTGATATAATCCCATATCTTTATTATCCTTTTATGCTTTTCATAAGTTCAATGATATTTATATTTTTAATACAAGATAAAAACAAGGCATCGGGAATTTAAGTTCCCAATGCCTTGTTTTTTGTTAAATAATATATTTTTTTACCATAAACCCTTGACAAAATTCGCAAAATATGTTTTAATTATATACGTTTACAAACATTAAACTTTTGGTATATTTTAATTAACCTTTGAGAAGGTGATTTG
>JAZOQG010000024.1:0-22829 GCA_045656005.1 Clostridia bacterium | reverse complement strand
CCTGCAGGAGCAGAAATAACAACTCTCTTTGCGCCTGCCTGGATGTGAGCAGATGCTTTTTCTTTTGATGTGTAGAAACCTGTGCACTCGAGCACAACGTCTACTCCGATTTCGCCCCAGGGCAAATCTTTTGCGTCTTTTTCAGCATAGATTTTGATTTCTTTGCCATTAACTGTGATTGAATCTTCACCTGCAACTACTGTGTCACCAAGTGCATATCTGCCCTGTGATGAATCGTACTTTAAAAGGTGAGCCAAAACTTTTGGGCTTGTAAGGTCGTTTATTGCTACTACCTCATAACCCTCTGCACCGAACATCTGACGGAATGCCAAACGTCCGATTCTTCCGAATCCGTTAATTGCAACTTTTACTGCCATCTTAAAAAACCTCCATTTAATGTAATTTATTGTTAATTATTTAATAATAACCGATTTGATTATTGGCTGCTCAGAAGCAGGTACTGTTCCGTTGTTATCCACAACCTTTGTTTTGGAAAGGGCATCTAAAACTTCATATCCCTTTGTCATTTTTCCGAAAGCTGCATACTGCCCATCGAGGAAGTCGCTGTCCTCATGACAGATGAAAAACTGCGAAGATGCACTATCCATCGCCTGTGAACGTGCCATAGAAATTACACCTCTCTTGTGAGAAATGTTATTTTCTACTCCATTTGCGGCAAATTCACCCTTTATCTGGTCTTTAGAGCCACCCATTCCTGTACCCTCGGGGTCTCCGCCCTGAATCATAAAACCTTCAATTATTCTGTGGAAGGTAAGCCCATCGTAAAATCCGTCTTTTGCAAGTTTTACAAAGTTTTCAACTGTTATGGGAGCAAGGTCCGGGTAAAGCTCAAGTTCCATCACTCCGCCGTTTTCCATTGTGATTTCTGCCACTACTTTGTTCTGCTGACCGCCAAGTTCCTCATCAGTAAGAGCTGTAAACGGAGCCTGGGTTTCAATTGGTGTAACTGTTTCTTTTCTTTCACCCGAATTTTGTGTCGTTTCAGTACCAGAACATGCCACAAGCATAAATGCTACTACCAAAACAAATAATAAACATAATCTTTTTTTCATAATGCATTCCTCTCAAATTTAAAATTCATCTTCTATAAGAAGGCTTATTTCATCATCATCAGGTATTACATAACCGCCGCTCTGATAATTTGGCATTGTGTACGTCTTCACATTATCAAAGTCAATTTCAAGAATACTTTTTCCGAAATCTACAACATCTCCGACCTTCAGATTGCTTAAAACATTATCAGAAACAGTTTTGTAAATCTGCGGAATCTTTGAAACATATTTAAGACTCAGCTTTTGTTTCATAAGTTCTTTTATAACGTCCTGCTGAACTTCGACTCTGGCAAGGTCGGCTCTGGCATAGTCATGACGAAATCTCACAAGTCCCTCAACCTGCCCACCGTCAAGGTGCTGCATGCCTCCGGGAATGTTTATATAAAGGTTCTGTAAAGGGTCATTATAATAGTAACCCTGCGGACGAACATTATAATCAAGTCCGTCAAGTGCATCAACAATTTCGCGAAGTGCAGTAGTGTCAATAATCGCGTAGTAGTTTATGCCCACTCCGACTACATCAGAAACAGTTTCAATCAACGTTTCCTCTGCCATACGGCCCGTGTTCATGGCAAACGAATATACGGCATTGATTTTCATTGTAGAGCCACCTACTTTTGCCTTTGTGTCCCTGGGAATTGACATAATGCTCACTTTGTTGTCGTCAGTATTGATAGTTACAAGCATAATTGTATCAGTATTTGCAGCAACCTTGTCCTTACCCACAACAAGAATATTCGCTTTTCCGTTTGAAACAGGAATTAAAGCATCACCGTGTTCACCTTCAGAAAAAGGCTTTACCATAATTCTTGCCATTAAAACACCAAAAAATGCAGTAAGACTTATAACTAAAGCAACAAGCACAATTTTGAAATATTTTTTTACGTTCATTTCATGCTCCGTTCAAAAACAAAATTCATAAGTTTAAAAAATAAAAATCCTGCCGATGGGCAGGATTTTTATTTGGTGGAGGGGGGTGGATTCGAACCACCGAAGTCACTGACAACAGATTTACAGTCTGCCCCCTTTGGCCACTCGGGAACCCCTCCAAAAAATGGAGCTGGTGATGGGACTCGAACCCGCGACCTGCTGATTACAAATCAGCTGCTCTACCAATTGAGCTACACCAGCATCTTTTTTAGCTTGTACGGCTATGAAAACCATCAGCATTTGATATTGTAACACAACTTCTTTTAAAAGTCAATACTTTTTTTAAATATTTTTTAAAAGTGTTGGTCGGGGTTGAGGGATTCGAACCCCCGACCCCATGGTCCCAAACCATGTGCGCTACCAAACTGCGCTAAACCCCGACGTGTCACAATTAGACATTGTAACACAACAAGCCTCTCATTTCAAACACTGTTTTTTAAGAAAAAAGCCTGCTTTTCTGTATTTTTTTCTTTTTTTCGTAATTTTTCTTTAATTTTCAATTAAATTACTTTTTTTAAATCAATGTGTAGAACCGGTGAGATTTGCCAAATCCTCAGGAGACATGAGTCCGCCATCGGGCGCCGCAGTAGCCGCAGGAGGTTCTTCCTGCATAGGTGCCTGAGTTGGCTTTGGTGTTGCCGCAGGCGGTGCAGTAGGCTTTGCGGTGCTCTGAGGTTCATCATCGTCATTGTTGTTTGAAGGTTTCTCGGTGCTTTGAGGCTCCTCTGTCTTTTGAGGTTTGTCACCTTCAAGGCGCTCTTTGAGCATTTCTATTTCTTCTTCTTTTTCTTCAAGCTGCTTTTTAAGCTTTAAATAACTTTCCTCAAGATCTTCCCTTGACATGTTTGCAATATCCTCTTCTGTACTCTCGCTTACTGCAGTTTCAGGCTTTTCACCATTTTCGCCTGGTGCAATTAAACCATAAGCAATTTTGTAAGATACAAAAAACACCAGCGAGAGACCTAAAATGATACCGATAATTGTCATTATCTTTTTGGAATTGTTTCTTTTTCTGCGGGATTTCCCCGTTGTTATAGTCCTTCTTCTTTGTTCCATTTTTTCTTCTCCTTTTTTCTATGTAAAATTTTAACCTATATCTATTATACCACCATTATGAAATAAGTAAATAAATTTTTCGTAAATTTTTTTAAAATATTTCTTTTCCAGGGCATATCCGTAAATTTCAAGCTGTTTTTTGTAGTTTTTTATTATGCTTTCCTTTTCGCAGTTTTTGTCTGTCTTATAGTCAAGCAAAACAATGTTGTCACCCTCGAAAAAGTAACAGTCTATAATCCCCTGAACCATAACCTTTTGAGAAAAATCCTCTTTCCTGCCCGTTATCATGCTTGCAGGAACGGATATTGCAAAAGGTTCTTCCCTGAAAATTGCATCCGCATTTTTCAGTCTCTCCCCTAAAGGTGACATAAAAAACTCTGCTATGCGGCGGCAATCAATGGCATTTGTCTCTTCCTCGGTTATAATATTTTTTTCTTTAAGACTTATAACAAAATCCTTTACATCATTTTCAGAAGATACTCCTATGTCAATACTTTGCATAACGAAATGCATAAGCTGTCCGCGCCTTGCAGGTGTTATCCCCTCGCTTTGGATAAAACGAGGAACTTTAACATTCATGTCTACATAAAGAGGGATACTTTCCCGCTCATTTTCACTATTTTGTATTCTTTTAAGTTCTGTTACAGTAACCTTTGAAGGAATTTCCCATAAAGCACCATGAGGATATGAAAATGATAACATTTCTTTTATTTTGTCGTTTCCACCCTCGCACCTTATTTCTTCTCTTTTTGGGGTTTCCTCTATCTCTTCTTCACAAGGGGGCACTATATTAACGCTTGTGCCTGAAATTCCATTATTTGTGCAGTAATAATAAACCGACATAATATAGTCAATATACGAACTTTCCCTGATAAAGAAATTTCTCTGGAGTATTTTGCTTCCCGAAATCCATTTATCCTTTGCCTTGTCTGCATCCTTTACGGTAGCTGTAATAATAAGTTTTTCCTTTGCTCTTGTAAGTGCAACATATAAAACTCTTATCTCTTCCGAAAGCTCCTCTTCTTCCTTTTGAAGCCTTGCTGCCATTTTAAGTGGCGTGTCTGAAAAAACTCTTCTTTCTCTGTCGCAATAGCTTATTCCTATTCCGCATTCGCTGTGCAAAATAAGATTTCCGTTTAAATCCATGGTGTTCATTTTTTTGCCGCATCCTGCCAGGATAACAACGGGAAACTCAAGCCCCTTGCTTTTGTGAATACTCATAATTTTCACAACGTCAAGTGCTTCACTCACACTTTTGGCAGCACCCAAATTTCCATTTCTTTCTTTCACGTTGTTTATGTAGCTGATGAAATTATATAAACCCCTGTACGAAGAATTTTCATAATTTCTTGCCTGCTCCGTTAAAAGCTTTATGTTTTCCATTCTGCTCTCGGAGGCTGGCATGGAATATATAGCATCTTCATATCCCGACTCAGATAAAACGGTTTCAATAAGAGTGTGGCACGGCATATATTTGGAATATTTTCTAAATCTGCCAAGCATTTTTATAAACTCTGAACACTTCTCTCCAAGCCTTCCTTCTTTGCATTCACAAAGTGCCTCATAAAAACTTCCGTCTTTCGCGCAAAGTCTTATCTCTGCAAGCTCGTTTTCATCAAACCTTCCTATAGGGCTTCTGAGTACACTTATAAGTGGAATATCATTTTCAGGATTGTCAATTATTCCTAAAAGCGACAAAAGCACTCTTACCTCAGCCGATTCGAAACCTCCTCCATCATAGTCAGCAAAAAGCGGTATGTCATAATCTTTAAAAACTCTTTCAAAAATTTCAATACTGTTTTTTGGCGAACGCATCAAAATTGCAATATCTGAAAAACGAACTGCTCTTTCTTTCTCATTTTTAAGGTCGTAAACTTTCCCATCACGGATAAGAGTAAGTATTCTTTTTGCAATAAATATCGCCTCTGCTTCAAGAGCCTCTTCGCTTTTCGAGGACACGTTCATATTGATGATGTTAATCTCCGTATCCTCTTTCTTTTCGGGATACTTTGCACCTGCAATAAGCCTTTCCTCGTCATCATAGTCAACCCCGCCAACACTTCGGCACATTATTTTCTCAAAAAGAATGTTTATGTAGTTTATAACATTTTCACTACTTCTGAAATTTTTTCCTAAAACAATTTTTCTGTTCTTGGAGTCACCAAATTTATAAGTGTCCTTTTTTTCAAGAAAAAGACTGGGATTTGTCTGGCGAAATCCATAAATGCTTTGCTTTACATCGCCAACCATAAAAACATTCGGCTCTCCTCTGTCTTCTCTTGAAATAGTTTTGAATATAAAATCCTGTGCACTGTTGCTGTCCTGATACTCGTCAACGTAAATTTCTTCAAAAAAGTTTTTTCTGTCCTCGCATACTTCTTTGTCGGTGAGAAGATTTATGCAAACATGTTCTATGTCGCCGAAATCCAAAAGATTTTTTTCCCTTTTAATTTCCTCAAATTTCTCCGAAAACCTGATTGTGCTTTTCACAAGCCCTTTTAAAGCGGGAGAAGTTTTGTTCATAATATAAACATTTTCCCTCACCGTGTATGAAACGGGCAAAATGGCTTTTATAATCTGCTTTTTAATACTGTCACGATTGTCGGAAATCATTTTCTTGACTTCTTCGTTTCCGCCTTTAACAGTCGGTTTTTTCATGAAAGAAAAATCTTTTGCCGCCGCAGATAACTTATCCCAGTCGTCACGAAGTGATAAGAGCATATCAATGCCTTCAATATCACTTAAAATCATTTTTTTGTAAGGCTCTGTCCCCCACTCATCGGTGCAGTTTTCAATTTGTGCAGAAAGAAGATGGCGGCATCTTTTAAGGTTTTCTTCAAAGTGCTTTAAAATAACCTTTGTAAAATAAATCTTTTCAAAGTTTTCTTCCGTGATGCTATCATATAGCTCCATCTGCTCACAAAGCCATTTTTTAGGAAAAGGCATACTCTCCGAAAAATCAAAAAGACTGAAAATCATATCTTCCGCCTTTCGGTCACTGCGCCCGTCAGAAAAACTGTCGGTAAAATATAAAAAGTCGCTATCGCCTTCCTCGTAAAGACTTTCCAACGTCTCTTCCATTGCATCAGCTTTTAAAATTTTGCATTCTGCATCGTCAGCGATTTTAAAATCAGGTGAAATATCTGCTTTGAAAAAGTTGTTTTTTATTGTATCAAGACAAAATGAATGTATTGTCTGAATATTTGCAAGGGGCATAAGCATAAGTTGTTTTTTTATATGCTCGTTTTGCGGATTTTTTGCACTTTCTTCTGCGAGCGCCTTTGAAATTCTGCCCTTCATTTCTGCTGCAGCAGCATTAGTAAAGGTTACAATAAGCATTCTTGTAATATCGGCGCCACTTAGTATTCTTTGCAAAATTCTGCCCGTGAGCACCTGAGTTTTGCCTGCTCCTGCCGCCGCAGTTACCAAAATATTTGCAGGGGGTGCCATAACCGCTTCTTTTTGTTGCTCGGTCCATTTAACATCCATTTAGCAAAACTCCTTTCACAAAGCATCTTTAATACTCTGCCATATCTCATCCTTCTGAGGTGTCATAATACTTCGGTGACTGCACCCGAGCGCACCATCAAAATTGCATGCATCTTTAAATTCGCAGTATGTGCACGGTTCGCTATCCTTGAATTTATATGGCAAAATATCAGTTTTTCCGCTGAAAATTTCTTTTCCAAGTTCCGTCACGGTTTTTATAACATATTTTCTTAAATCCTCGAAGTTTTCCGCACTTGCAAGACTTCCCGAAAACGTTCCGTCTTTTTTCTTTTTAACAGGCAAAAAATCAAATTTCTCAGTTACATCCATGTCCGAAAGAACTTCTTCATCGCTTATTACAAGTCCCGTAAGTGAAATCTTTTTCATTTTTTCGGCTTTTATTGTTTCGTCATTTAAAAACGGGTCTTCATTTATGTCAGGATTTTTAAATTTAAAGTAAAGCATTCCCGCAGGAGATGCACCCGTCGCCTCTTTTGCCGCACACATATAAACTGCAAGCTGCAAGGTTATTCCGTGATACACTTCTCCCAAGTCAAAATCCCGGTTTCCTGTCTTGTAATCTATAATCCTGAAATATTTCCCGTTTGGCTTTTCGAGCATATCAAGCCTGTCAATAGCACCCGTAAGTTTTATCTTTCTTCCATCAGGCATGTTTATTAAAAGAGGCTTTATCTTTCCGTTTTCGGAAAACTTAAGTTCATAGCCCATCGGTTCAAACTTTCCTCTTTTAATGTGCTCTGCAACCGCCATTATTGCAAACTCTGCCACACGGCAAAGCCTTAAAAACATTCTTTCCCCACGTTTTCCTGAAATCCTTACAATACTTTTAAATCCGCCTTCCGAAATCAGAATTTCGCGCACTTCATCTTTTACATATTCTTCCGTTACATCTGCCCAGCTTTTACCACGGCTTTCAAGCCTCTCGGAAAAAACCTCGGCAATGCTGTGTAAAAACACACCTGCATCTTTGGCTTCAAATTTAAAAACTTTTCTTTCTTTGGCAGAAAGCACATATCTCATATAGTAAGAAAACGGGCATGCCGAAAATTTTTCAAGCCTTGTAACCGCAGTTATAAGCTCGTCACCATAAATCTTTTTGAGAACCTCCCCGCTGAGTGGAACAGTTTTGTTTTTTGCAAAAAGCATTTTCTCTGCTTTTTCAAGCCTTCGGTCCCATGGAGGATTATTTTTAAACCATCTGTATGCCTCGGAATATTCTCCTGAAAGCATTTCTCCCTTTGCCATGTTCATAACTAAATTTTCAAATGCCGCATAAGGTGCCGAAAGAAGCATAAATGGGTCCTTTTCTATCATGTCATCACTTCTTATGGCTTTTGGCATAAGTTCTTTTATCTTTGTAAGTGACCATGCTTCTCTTAAAGCCGTACCCTCAATGCTTGATGCACTGTGGCATATATAAAGTTTCTCCGCAGAAGTAAAAAGCCTGTAAAGAAGATATTCTCCCTCTACCGCTTTACCTGCGGCATCATTTCCGAGCAAAAGATTTTTTTCCATAAGGCGCTGTCTGTCAAAATCATTTAAAAAGCCTGTTCGATTAATGCTCACAGGGAACACGCCTTCATTTGCACCAAGCACAAAAACAATTTTTGCCGCAGTCTCTTTTACACTTTCAAACCTTCCGCATTGTACCCCGTCTAAAAGCGCAGGGATTTTCCCTATTTCAAACTGAGAAATTCCTGCTGACAAAATGTCCGCAAACTTTTTGTTTGAAATTTTGTCGTCACCTATTGCACTGCATGCCTCATCAAGCACGTCTATAATTTTATCGTAAACCGACTTATATTCTATTGCGGTATAGGTATCTCCCATGCTTTCAAAATATCTGACATAGTCGAGAAGCTTTTGGGGAAGATTTTGCCCTGTTATAAAGTTATAAAGCGCCCTGCATTTTTGGGAAACGAGCATACTTTCGCTCATTTCTTTTCTTAAAAGTGCCAGAGGCTCTATTATTTTTTTGCCGCTTTCAATAATAAAACAAGCCTTTTCTTCCTCGTTTTCATGATGTTCTTTGTAGAACTTTGTCACAAATTCTTCCCATTTTTCAGCATCATTCCATACTGTGCCCCTTGCTCCCGATTCAAGCGCAAAATTTTCCAATATGTCACATTCTTTGTCACTTATATCAAAAAAACCATATTTAACACACCTGAATATGTTCCCATAAGTGCCACCCTTTGAAATAACATCCAGAGCACCCTTTATAAAAGCCGCAACGGGATGGTTTGCAAGGTTTGTTTTGATGTCGGGGAAAATTTTAATCTCATATTTTGAAAATATTGTTTTTATATACTCGCAGTATTTTTCTTCTTCCGTGCATAAGACTGCTATGTCCTTATATAAAACATCTCCGTACATTACCACATTGCGGATTTTGCCTGCAACAAATTCTATTTCGGAAAGCATGTCCTTGCCCATAAAAAATTCTATGTTCTCTGCCTCATTTTCAAAAGGGGCTGCCCCTGGAGTAAAGAAATTATTTTTAAGATACTCTAAATCTTCCTTTGCAGCAGCTTTTCTTTCAAGAAGCACAGGAGTTTCAGCCTGTATTTCAAGTTCCTTCGCAAGTTTTAAAAGTTTTAAATATGTCCTATAGCAGGAGGAAAACTGGATTTCTTCTCTTTTCTTAAAATCCATACAAAACGTTACAGTAACACTTTTTGCACAGGAAAGAAACATTTCAATGCACATAATTTCCGACTGCGTAAAACTAGAAAAAGAATCAATAAAAACGTTGTAACCCTTATATTTTTCTCTGCCATAACCGGACAAGGCAAAACGCACAAGATTATCATCGTCATTTATAAATTTATCTTTTATGTTTTCTTCAAACTTTTTATAAGCGGCAGAAATTTCTTCCATTTTCATAGAAAGAGCTTTTTCATCTATACCTTTTAAAATATTGTCAACATCTTCTGCCGTTATATTATATCTTTTAAACTCTCCTATTATTTCCATAAGACAAACTGCCTTTTCCTCTTCATTTCCTTTTAAAAGAGAAAATTCACTGCCTTCGGTTATGATTTTTTGCAAAATCATAACCTTTCCTGCTTTGTCAATGTGTCTTAAGGCGGCATTATCAGAAAGAGAGAGTGCACGCCTTGCCATCTGCCCGAAACTTAAAACTTCCACGCTTCCAAGCCCGAACACACCAAGCTTCGAAAGAAGCACTCTCTCCTCTCTGCTTGAAACCTGTTCAGGTACTATGATTATGCTTTTTTCATATTCAGCGGCTTTTTTTATGCAATACTGCGTTTTTCCGCTTCTGCTTTCACCAATAACAAATTTAAGCATAAAAACCATCCTAAAGTAAAAATTATAATGTAATTTTATCATTTTTGAAAAAAAAGGTCAACATAATTATAAAATTCTTCCAAACTTCTTGACTTTTCAGAGAAAAAAATGTATATTAATATGTATGAGATTAATAGGAGGTTACAACATGGCTAAAAAGAACAAAACACAATCTGCAAAGCCTAAAAAGCTCACAGCCGAAGAAAGACTTCATTATGAGAATTTATCAGTAATTGCAACTGCCATTTCTCTGGTTTCTGCAATTTTTCTGCTTTATCTCTATCGCTATTTAAATTCTTCCTTCGTTTTAGCAACCCAGACATTTATGAATGTACTTATCTGGATTTGCGATGCCGTTATTTTAGGGCTTGTAGGAATGTATTTCTGGAAAAAGGATAAGAAGTTTTTGCATCTTTTGGTGTACTTTGTTGCAGGCGGCTTGCTTTTGACAATTTTGCGTTATTTTTACGTTATTAAAAACTTCTTTGATTTGATTTACGTTTCAAAAATCTGGAATGCAGTTTTAACATTCTTGCACTTCCCGCGTTTCACAGCTCAGGGAACTGCTTTTGCATTTGTTTATCTTTGCCTTGCCGCATACCTTATTGCAACATATATTTATTGCGGTATCAAACTTAAGAAAAGCAAATAATTAAAAAATTCAGACCGCACAAAAGAGCATATGCACTTTATGCGGTCTGCGTATTTATCTGATAAGGAGAATAAAAATGAACATAATTTTGGAAAATCTTATGGCTCTTCAGTGGCAACAGGTTGTAATGTGGGCAATCGGCGGTTTGCTTATATACCTTGCCATAAAAAAAGATATGGAACCTACACTTCTTCTTCCCATGGGCTTTGGTGCAATACTTGTAAACCTTCCATTTTCGGGAGCTGTTGAAACACTTACCGAGCTTTTTAATGCAGGTATAGCGAATGAGCTTTTCCCGCTTATTTTGTTTATAGGTATAGGTGCCATGATAGATTTTGGCCCCCTGCTTTCAAATCCGAAACTTATGATTTTCGGTGCAGCGGCACAGTTTGGTATTTTCTTCACCCTCTGCTTTGCATCAATGTTCTTTGACATTAAAGATGCGGCATCAATAGCAATTATCGGTGCAGCAGACGGTCCTACATCAATAGTTGTAGCACAGCAGCTCAAATCAAATTACCTTGGTGCAATAATGGTTGCGGCTTATTCTTATATGGCGCTCGTTCCGATTATTCAGCCACCTGTTATAAAGCTGATGACTACAAAAAAAGAACGTATGATTAAAATGGAATATAAACCCGGTCAGGTTTCACAGACAACAAAGATTTTGTTCCCCATTATCATTACAATTATTGCAGGTCTTGTAGCACCTGCATCAGTCGCTCTTGTAGGATTTTTGATGTTTGGTAACCTTATAAGAGAGTGCGGAGTTTTAAATTCACTTTCCGAAACTGCGCAGAAGGTACTTGCAAACCTTATCACAATTTTCCTTGGTATTACAATTGCCCTTCGTATGCAGGCGGCAGAATTTTTGTCACCGCAGACACTTCTTATTCTCGGTCTCGGTCTTGTAGCATTTATTTTTGATACTGCAGGCGGTGTTGCATTTGCAAAAATTATAAACCTTTTCTCAAAGAAGAAAATAAACCCCATGATAGGTGCCGCAGGTATTTCTGCATTCCCGATGTCAGGAAGAGTTGTTCATAAAATGGGACTTGCGGAAGACCCGCAAAACTTCCTCTTAATGCACTCTATGGGTGTTAATGTTTCAGGTCAGATTGCCTCAGTTATCGCGGGCGGACTTATACTTAACTTCTTTATGTAATGGGGGTACTTAAATAATGAATATAAATTTTAATCCAATGAACTTTTTAAATAATATGCACTATATGGGCTCGGGAATGATTAGCATATTCCTCGTTATAGGCATAATAATTTTAGTAACGTTTGTTATTAATAAAATTGCATCAAAATAAATAACCAATAAAAAGCAAGCCACATGGCTTGCTTTTTATTGGTTTTCAAGAACATAAGTTATCATTCTCTTAATTATAACAATGGCTTCTGCCCTTGTTGCATTTTCAAGAGGTTTAAATTCTCCGTCAGGAAATCCTGTGATAATTCCCGCGTTGGCTCCCTTATAGACATAGTCATGGGCATAAGTGCTTATTTTATCATGGTCTGCAAAGTGCCCTGCTGTCCCCTCTACCTTTACTCCAGAAAGTGCCATGGCACGCATTGTAATTGTTGCCATCTGCTCTCTTGTGATAGGCTCATTTGGTGCAAACATTCTCTCGTTTACACCGCTTGCGATACCATACTTTGAAATGGTTTCTACAACACCGGAATACCAGTTATGCCCCTTTACATCGTCAAATGTTCCCGTATAGTAAAGCGGTGCAAGAGAAAATGCACGCATTATAAATGCCGAAAACTCTGCCCTTGTAATTTCTTCATCAGGCATGAAAAGCAGATTTTCTTTTCCGTTTGCAATTGAGCATGCACTAAGTAAATTTATATCATCACGTGCCCAATGATTTTTAATATCAAAAAACTCATAAATAGGTGTAAAACTTTGCGAATAAATATTTACAACTCTAAGTCCCTCCGGCTCACTTTCTGAAGGCTCTCCGCTTATTTCTTCCTGTTCTTCAGTTTTTTGGGGAGGTAAAGGCATTGCGGAACTTCCCGCACTTGGCAAATCGTATATCGCCACGGGAGACGATGTCACACTCTCACCAAAAACAGGACCGTTAAGCGAGATGGGTGTCACTTCAAATTTCACATAAGAACCGACCATACTCTTCTGAAGTGACAGGCTTTTTTCCGTTTCACCTTCTATGGGCATATAAACTCCATCACGTGCTTTTGAGATAAGCCATCTGTATGTGGAAATTTCAACGGCATCGAAATTTGCACTTAAATTGTGTATGCCCATTATAACTCTAGTATTATACGCATATCCCGAAATACTTACCCCACCGCAGGATATCTCCGCTTTTTCTACATAAAGGTCATCAAACAAAATACTTTGTATGCTGCTTTCATCCGTGAACCCAAGCATTATTCTGCCGGTTATATCTTTTGGAGGGGTGAAAACCGCCCTTATTTGCCCTTGTCCTATTTCGCATTGTAAAACTGCAACCGTTTCAGTAAAATTTAAATCATTTACATCGCACAAAAGAAGAGATAAAATCGTATGGCTTTCAGGTGACAATGTTTTAAAGTTCCCGCCAAACACATAAACCTGACCGCCCTTAAATTCAAAAACAGAGTCCGAAAGCACTGCTGATACGTTTCCGCCAAGGTTAAGCATTGCCGCTCTTTCTCCCTTTCCTTCAAAAGCGGAAAAATCCGATGAAACCACAGAAAGCACAGAAGGCAATACAGTTGAAAACCATTCTCCCGGTGCGTATTTTTCAAACCCTCCGTCACCTACAGATTCTTTGGAAATTTCTATATACGCACTTTTTGTGATTTTACCATCGGCGGTTTTTGCCATAACGCTGTATCTGCCGGACTTTACCTTCGGTGTTACGATAAGAAAATTACCGTCTATATAAATGTTTTCATTTCCGTTTAAAAGTTCCAGAGTAATGTCATGGACACCTTCTATAAGCTCACCTTCCTGATTTCTTGCAGCAAGATGCAGTGGGATTTTTATTTCTTCTTCAGGTATCGTTATGTGGGCAGGGGCCTTTATAAGTATCTCAGCCACACGGCTTTCTTCCTCAAAAAGACCAATATTTCTCACATACACAGGCCTTTCATCAGGGTTTGTAAAATTAAGACAAATCTTATAAACACCTTCATTTTCAACTCTTATAACACTTAAAATGTCCGAAGGCTCCCCGCCTGCATTCGAAATATTTATATTTATATTCCCCTCATTGTCAAGTTCTCCGTTTGAAACAAACGTGTATCTTGAAACATAATCGATGTTCGAGGTTACATTTGCTCTTAAAACATACATTTTGCCCGGCATCAATACATAAGTTTTTGTCACGGAAATTTTAGCAGCAAATCCATCCTCGTTTTCGATAGTATTAATTTTTGCTGCATTTCCTTTTGGGGTTTCAACAATTTCCATTGAACCCGTTTCACAAACAAAACCATTGTCTTTGGGGAAATCTGCAAATGAGCCGTTTGGTATATAGTTGTTTACTAAAGTAACATTTATTTCTTTTTGAGGGATAACCATATTTTCAGGAGTTTCAACTGTTTTAACCTTGAAACTCTCTCCGACAGGAGCAGCGCTTGATATGGTAATCTCATCATTTCTCACCGAAACACCCTCAGGCAGATTTTCAAATGCTATTTTCCCCTGTATTACAGGAATTATATTTCCGTTTTTATCCGTTGCAGCAGCAGTATATTTATACCTTTCTTCCCCATATGGCGGGACGAAAACATTTCTGCTTCCGATAATCTCCATTGAAACAGGTCTCTCATCTTCTTTTGAAAGTTCTACAAGGTCAATTAAAATTCCCTCTTCACTTTTTGTATAAGCTCTTATTCCTATATCAAAATTACCCGTTGTTCCTGCAACAAATGCACATGTAACCTGCTCCCAGGTGTCACCCGCATTTTGAACATCAAAAAATATTCGTGAAGTTTTGCTGTTGTAGTCAGTATTTACTCTGGCATTTCCCACACCACCAATTTCTCTGACCATCATGGAAAACTTATAAATTTTCCCCTTTTCAAGATACAAAGAATGTATATATTCAGCCTTATGTATAAAAATATTATCGTCATTTGCAAAGTTTTCATCTTTAAGATTTCCGCAGAAAGTCCCCTCAAAAGTAGTGTTCCCGTATATGGACACATTTGTGAATGAAGATGTTGTATATTCAAAATTCCCGTTTGTAATTTTACTCTCGTCAGCCAAAACAGGAGCCAAGCAAAAAAACATAAGGCATAAAATAAGTATTAGAATTTTTCTTTGCATCAGCTCACCTCCATATTAATTATTATATCAGCAGGAAATATTAAAAGCAAGGATTTTTATTTATTTACTAATTTTTAACTTTCTTTAATTGACATATCTTTTGAAAAGTGCTATCATAGTAAATGTTTGGAGGAATTGACATGAGTACAAAAGCAGAAAAAGCAAAAAAATATTTTGAAGAAGGTTATAACTGTTGTCAGGCAGTAGTTTTAGCTTTTACAAACGAAATGAAAATAAATGAAGCTGCGGCACTTTCGATTGCCTCGTCATTTGGCGGAGGAATTGGCAGACTTCGCGAGGTTTGTGGAGCGGTAAGCGGTATGTGCATTGTTTTGGGTGCTCTTTATGGCTACACTTCTCCCCTCGCAACTACTGAAAAAGCTGACCACTATAAACTCATTCAGGATGCGGCACATAAATTCGAAGAGAAAAACGGCTCAATAATTTGCCGCGTTTTAACGGGGATTGACACAGGCAGTCATGTCCCTGAGACCAGAAATAAGGAATATTATCAAAAAAGACCCTGCGGCGACCTTGTGTATGATGCAGCAGAGATTTTAGAAACAATTATATCTGAAAGGAATGAATAACATGAGTGAAAGTTGTTCTCACAACTGCGAAAGCTGCTCGCAAAACTGCAGCGAAAACAAGAGCTTTCTTGAAAGCCCTCACAAAATGTCAAAAATTAAAAAGGTTATCGGTGTTGTAAGCGGTAAAGGCGGTGTTGGTAAATCGATGGTAACATCTCTTCTTGCCACCACAGCAAAGAGAAAAGGATTTTCCGTTGGAATTATGGATGCTGATATCACAGGCCCTTCAATTCCGAAAATGTTTGGCATAAACGAAAAGCCGCTTGCAAACGAAATGGGTCTTTTCCCATGCAGAACAAAAGGCGGAATTGATGTAATGAGTTTAAATCTCTTGCTCGAAAACGCAACAGACCCTGTTGTTTGGCGCGGTCCCGTAATCGGCGGAACAGTAAAACAGTTCTGGACAGAGGTTATATGGGAAGATGCAGATTACCTCTTTATTGATATGCCTCCCGGAACAGGCGATGTTGCTCTTACTGTTTTCCAGACAATTCCCGTTGACGGAATTGTTGTTGTAACTTCTCCGCAGGAACTTGTTTCAATGATTGTTGAAAAAGCTATAAAAATGGCAAACATGATGAATATCCCTGTGCTTGGTCTTGTAGAGAATTTCAGCTACATCACCTGCCCTGACTGCAATAAGAAAATTGAAGTATTCGGCAAAAGCCATATTGATGAAATTGCATCAAATTATAACTTGCCCGTACTCGGCAAACTTCCGATAAATCCCGAACTTGCTGCACTTTGCGACAAGGGTGATATTGAAAGTTTTGAAGGTGAATATTTTACGGACCTTGACAAAATATTTATTTAAACAAATGATAAATACTAAGGAGAAAGTATTATGGAAAAAGAAAATATAACTGTTAGCACCACTAAACCCGGGCAGAAAAAAACAATAGCAATAATTGCAGCCGTAATCGCAGTTTTACTGATAGCAGCAATAGGAGTAGGTATATATTTATCAAACAAAAACGAAGCCGAAAAAATCGAGGCTGTAAAAGTAGCAATTGAAGACGGTTTCCGTTCATATTCAGATGAAAACTTTTATTACCATTCGCACTTTTGTCAGGCATACGACAACTTAAGCGATAAGCAAAAAGAAAAATATAACGATGAACTCGTTGAATACCTTATAAGCTATACAGAGCAGTCGCACGAAGGTATATTCAGCGCCACAGAAACCAATGCGCTGAGCAGAATAAGTGAAAGAAGAATTAAACTTTACGAGGATTTGGAAAACATAGCTGCAATGCTTAACATAACAAAAGATGAGCACCTCGATTTTCTCCAATATCTTGATAAAGTCCAGGATTTGGAGAAATACATAAAGTACTGCGATGCAAAGGCTTATGTACAAATCTCCGAGTGGGACCTTACGCAGGGTATTAACAAAATGGCAGAAGCATATCAGGCGCAGTCCTCAAATTATAACTCGGCAAAAAATTATTTTGACCTGGCGCTCGAAAAGCTTGACAAAAATATAACGTCAAATATAATGGTTGATTCCATTGAAAGAGATTTTCTGCGCAATGTACAGGCATGGAAAGCCTTTGCCGACAGCGTGTGCGCAGGTGAAGAATTTTCAGTATCAAAATATAACTCTTTAAGACAGGATTATGTAGATATTGATGAAAAACTTAAAAGTGTTTCAAAAGAAGCATATAATGATATAATTAATTTACCTGATTTTTATATGTAATATCAATAAATGGGATGTAAAAAACTGTTTTTTACATCCCATTTTTGTGGTCTGGACTTTTTTACATTCCCTTTAATTTAAAGTCCTAAAAATTCTCTCATTACTTCACAACACTCAGTTGCAATTTCCATATTTTCCATTTCGCAGAAAATTCTGATAAGAGGCTCTGTGCCCGAAAATCTTGCAATTATCCAACCACCATTTTTGAAGTAAATTTTAAGTCCGTCCATGTAGCTTACTTTCTCAATTTCATAAGCAAATTCAGGAAGTTTTTTGTCTTCGAAAAGCATTTTCTGAAGCTCAACTTTTTTCTCCTGGGAGAATTTGTAGTCGGTTTCGCACATTTCACACATTCCATAAGTGCTATAAATCTCGTCTAAAAGCTCACTTAATTTCTTACCTGTTTTGCAAACAAGTTCAACCAAAAGCGCAGACGCAAAAATGCCGTCTTTACCTTTAATATGACCGCGAATAGTAAGACCGCCGCTGCTCTCACCACCGATAAGTGCATCAGTTTCTTCCATTTTGGAGCTGATATGCTTAAAGCCTACCGGTACTTCGTGGCATGTCTGACCGAAAGATGCGGCAATGCGGTCAAGCACATGGCTTGTTGCAATGTTTCTTACAATGTCACCCTTCCAGCCTTTGTATTTAACAAGGTAGTAATAAAGAAGTGCCATAATCTGATTTGGGTGAATGAAGTTACCCTTGTCATCTATAATACCAATTCTGTCAGCGTCACCATCAGTTGCGATACCGATGTCATAACCTTCTTCCACAACCATTGTGCGGAGTCTGGTAAGTGTCTTTGCAGAAGGAGAAGGAAGTCTTCCGCCGAAGAGTGTGTCGTGACGGTCATTAATAATGTCAACATCGCATCTTGCAGTCATAAGTATAGTCTGAAGTGATGTTTTTGAAACACCAAACATAGGGTCGAGCAAAATTTTGAGGTGTTTTTTCTTGATTGTTTCCATATCAATCATTGAAATAATGCTGTCAATATATTCGTTTGAAAGGTTTGTAATTTCAATAATTCCGCTCTTGACACCCTTCTCAAAATCCATAGATTTTACTGAAACACCTTTTTCGATTCTTTCTTCAAAAAGACGTGTCCATGTAACGTCAGCATCTCTTCCGCCCTTTGTAAACACTTTTATTCCGTTGTAATCCGCAGGATTATGACTTGCAGTTACAGCCATACCAAACTCTGTGTCCAAAGTTTTAACTCCAAACATAACGAGAGGTGTCGGAGCTGCTTTTTCTATGTAATGAACTTTAATATCATTTGCTGCAAAAACCTCCGATGCCCACATAGCCGCAGTATCGGAAAGAAAACGCTTGTCAAAGCCTATAACTATTTTATCTGCTTTTCTGTCATGCATTTCATCCGAAACAGCCTGTGCTAAAAGGCAAACGTTTGCTTTTGTAAACTCGTCACCGATAATAGCACGCCATCCGCCCGTTCCAAATTTAACCATTTCTATCTCCTCCTTATCTCTTGTTAGTTAAAATTTCTTCGCAAAGCTGCAAATCCTCAACCGTGTTAACACCGAGTATTTCTGTCATATCAAATGTAGTATGGCTTTCAACCTTCTGACCTTCTTCAATGAGAATTTTTGCGATATCAGTAAGATAATATTCACCCTGTGCATTGTTGTTGCCAACCTTTTTAAGGGTGTTAAAAAGTGTTTTGCTGTCAGCAACATATACACCAACATTAAGCTCTGTTATCTTTTTCTGCTCCAAGGTGCAGTCCTTGTCCTCAACACTGCCAAGTATTTTTCCATTCTCGTCGCGGATAATTCTGCCGTACGGAGGAGGGTTTTGAACATCGGCAGTTAAAAGAGTTAAAACAGCACCGCTCTCGCTATGCTTTTTGCAAACTGCATCATATGTTTCCTTTTTGAAAAGGGGCATATCTCCGTAAACAATAAGAACATCTCCGTCAAAATCACGAAGCTGCGGCTCGCACATCATAACTGCGTGACCTGTTCCCTTTTGCTCTATCTGCTCTGCAAATTTATATTCTCCGCCTACATATTCTTTTACTTCATCGCCCATGTAGCCTACAACAACATATGTATCTTCTTTTTCTATAAAATCAATGTTTTCAAGAACATAACCTATAAGAGGTCTATTGCATGCTTCTCTTAAAACCTTAGGCTTTCTGTTTTGCTCTGACATAAGGCGAGTTCCTTTTCCTGCTGCAAGTACAATTGCTTTCATTTTCCTTCCTCCTATCTATCTCTTCTTACTCCGCTATCTTGTCCCATAATTTCTGCAGGGAAACCAAGTTTTCCAACTGCTTCGATAATTTGCTCACACTTGTCTTCTGCCGCATAAACATAGCAGCATCCGCCACCGCCCGAGCCATTGATTTTACCGCCGTATGCACCATTTGCAATAGCAGTATCAAGTATTTTTTCAATGGCTTTGGTTGAAATATTAAGTCCGTCACGCAAATTAGCATGATGTCTTGAAATAAGTTTTCCTATTTCTGCATCGTCAATATTTCCGCTTTCAAACATTTCTTTAGCTTTTATAAGGATTTTAAAGTTGTCAATAGCTGCTGCCAAAACCTTTCTGTGTCCCTCATCAAGCTTTTCGAGGTACTGCATGTTCTCTTCATTCAAAAAGTCACGCACGTCATTTATTCCATAAGGTGCAAGTGCTTCGAGTGCTTCAAGTGCAGGAGTTTTTGCATTTGCTAAAACTTTAGTGGTATCTTTCTGTGCAAGTGAATCAAACAAAATAAATTTGCCCGAAAGTTTACTCTCAATTCTCGAAACTGTTGTTTTTCCGCCTTTAAAGCAAAGATTTACAAGTCCGCCAAGCGCAGATGTGTAATGGTCCATCATGCCACCGGGTTCACCAAATTCCTCAACCTCTGCAAGATAACCCAAATATGCGATTTTCTCTGCATCATCTTTGTCAGGACTTTCAATGCTTTCGAGAAGTGCTTTTACAAGAACAATAATCATTGTACTTGATGAACACATTCCCTTGCCTATCGGAATTGTGGAGTCCATTTTAATGTTAACACCGCTCACTTCATAACCATTCTTGAGCAAAACATTAACTGTGCTTCTCAGATAGTCGCGGTTGTTTTCATACTTAATCGGCTTTGACAAATCAATTGTCATTTCATCGTAAAGACCTTTGTCATTCTCCGCACCCAAAGTGTCAATACGATGGTCACGGATTTTAATATTGATTATGCTGTCATCTCTTTTCTCTATTTCGGCACTGAAACGAAGGTTGATTGCAACTGCAATTACTTCAAGTCCGAGATAGTCCAGATGTTCCCCGAAAAGACAAAGTCTGCTTGGGGTTGAAAGTAACTTTTTCATACTTTGACTCCTTTTCAAAATAAGACTATTGCTTTTTTCTTTTTTTTGTTATATACTAATAATAGCAGATTTTCCCGCAAAATGCTTTAGAAATTAAGCCTCATTTTTTACAAAATAGGACACAAGGAGTTTTTATGGATTTTACGCCTATCGAAAATGATAACGTTTTAAAAATTGACAACCTTTATACCATTCACTATTTTGAATATGCAAAAGACTATGCATTTTATGGTGAAAGACATGATTTCTGGGAAATGGTTTACATAGACCGAGGTGAAGCAGGCATTGTTGCTGATACCAGTGGTTACACTCTTTCCCAAGGTTATGCAGTTTTTCATAAACCAGGAGAATACCATAATATATGGGCAAACAAAAAGTTTGCAAACTCCGTTATTATAACCTTCACTTCACAAAGTGAGAGCATGAATTTCTTTAAGAATAAAATTCTTTTTTTCGATGATGAGAGTAAATATCTTCTGAGCAAAATTTTAGGAGAAGCAAAAAACTATTTTGAAGAGCCTTTAAATATTGTAGAGCTTAAAAAAATGACAAAACAAAAAAATGCTCCCTTTGGAGGAGAGCAAATGATAAGACGTTATCTTGAAGAGCTTTTAATTCATCTTATCCGTGCAGGACATAATGCCCTGCCGCCAAAAAGTGACAGCGTTGCCGCAGAAGAAGGTCAGCAAAAAATTGTTGACTCCGTAATTTCTTTTCTTAAAGATAATATTGAAAATCCCATAACACTTGATAATGTTGTAGAAAATATAGCATTCAGCAAAACATATCTTAAAGCGCTTTTTCGCAAAAAAACGGGCAGTACCATAATGAAGTACCTCACCCGTCTGCGTATGGACAGAGCACGCCAGCTTTTAAGCGACGGAAATTTTACCGTAAGCGAAATCTCAGGGCTTTGCGGTTTTTCCACCGTGCATTATTTTTCAAACACATTTAAAAAAGAAACAGGTATGACCCCAACAGAATATGCCAAAACTGTCGGAAGTATGGGTATTCTTTAAAACATCAGGCTCATAAGTTCGTCTTTTTTGATGTCGCCCATTATATCTTCTTTCCATATTTTTGAAAGGGCTTTTTCTATATCTTCAATACTGTGTCTTATGCCTTTGAGGGCTTCTTCTATTGCCTCAATTCCTTCTGCCGAGAAAAAGTCTCCGTAAATTTTAGCCATCTTTATAATTCCGTCTGAAATTTCGAAGCACACTTCAACCGTGCCGCCGCCAAAATGCATTTTCTTTGAAAAATTGTATTTTGGAGAATAGCCCCAGTTCCACTCATATGTACTATACTTCTCGTCACGCAATTTAGAAATTGCCTTGATGTCTTCATCTGTCATTAAATATTCTTCTGAATTTTTTAAAACCTCTGATTTAAATTCACCGAAAAACTCTTCCGCATCTGTGTCTAAAAATTCATTTATATTTGCCACACGGCTTTTTACCGATTTAATTCCTTTTGATAAAAACTTGCTTTCATCAGGGGTAAGTGCTCCTGAAAGCTCTGAAATATCAGCACCTATAAGAATTGTTCCGTGATGCATAAGTCTCTGTTTCCATTTGTACTGGGCATTTCCCGAAATTTTTCTTCCGTCAACTAAAACATCGTTTCTTCCTGAAAGTGATGCATCTATTCCCTTTTTCTTTAAAAAAGAACATAAAAGTCCCGTAAAAAACTCATAATTTCCAAACTGAGGCGAATTTTCAGTGCAGTTTACAATATATGTATAATTTATATTTTCCAAATCGTGAAAAACAGCCCCACCGCCTGACATTCTTCTCACAACGGAAATGTTTCTCTCCGTTACAAAATCATAGCTGACTTCGCTCATTGCATTTTGATTTCTCCCTACAATAACACTGCGGCTGTTTCTCCAGAGCATAAAAATCTCTTCGTTTTTGTTTTTCACAAAATATTCTTCCGCCGCAAGATTAAAATAAGGGTCAAAGGAGTTTGTTTCTATAAAAAGCATATTTCACCTCGCCGAAAAAATGTTTTATTAATGTGTTATATATTTTTTGAAAAAAGCACCGACATAGTCGATGCTTTTTCTGGAGCTGTCGGGCAGATTCGAACTGCTGACCTCTTCCTTACCAAGGAAGTGCTCTGCCTGCTGAGCTACGACAGCATATGGCGACCCGGATGAGGCTCGAACTCACGACCTCCAGCGTGACAGGCTGGCGTTCTAACCAACTGAACTACCGGGCCACATAATGCAAGAGTTATTTTAACATACTTTTTTTATTTTGTCAACTTTTTTATTATTAAAATTTGTCTTATTATTTGACTTTTTAAAACTTATTTGCTATAATAGTATAAATTGCTATATTTATACTCCGAGGAACAGA
>JAZOQG010000023.1:0-11023 GCA_045656005.1 Clostridia bacterium | reverse complement strand
CGGATTTACGCTTTCGCTTTGTTAAAATACTCGGAAATACACAAAGTATTTCCTGCGTTTTTGCCTTGCCAAACCAAAAATCCGCACTTTAAAAATTCCCTGACCTGAAATGGATAGAATTTTGAATGGATTTTGGTGCGGATGATGATGAAAGGCTGTCGCCTTTCGAAGAAGACAAGCCGAAATACACCTAAATTACGCCATTTCAGGCGGGTTTGGATTATATGCTTTCGGCTATCCAAATGTGCGTTTTGGTGATGAGAGAACATTTTCGTTCTGTTTTGATGGCATAGAAGAAAACAAAACCGTTGCGATAGGAACGCATGGATGCATCAAAAGAAAGGAAGACAAAATTTTCTTTAAAATTGCTCTTGCACGACTTGTGCAAAGGCTATCTCCGAAAACTCTGTTGGTTTATGGCAGAGCGCCCGATAGTATTTTCAAGCCATATAAGGATATGGGTATAAATATCATAGCTTTTGAAAGTGAGTTTTCAAAGGCCAGAAAGCAGGTGACTGCTTAATGGGTGGAGGAGTCAGAGGAAATTTTGGAAACACAAAGGGAAGCAGATTAGATGCATTAAGCAATTTCTTGACAGCCGCATCACTTATTCCCGGACTTGATACTCTCGCTGACCTTGTTGCAATACCTGTTGACTTACTTCGTGGAGATTTTCTTTCCGCAGGACTTGATGCTTTTGGAGCACTTCCGGTTGTTGGTGAAATTGCGGATACTTCAAAACTTGCTAAAATGGCGGATAAGGCTTTAGATGGTGTTAAAACAGCTAAGAAAACCTCAAAAGTCACAAGTGTGGCTGATAATGCTAAAAGCGTTGCAAAAAAATATAATCTTAGGCAAAGTGGCTATTTTGGAACAAAGGGGAAAAACACTCAAGTATTCAAAAGTGCTGACCCCATAAAATCGTCTGCTGACTTTTATAATAAAATCAGTAAAGGTGGTCAAAAATCAGCATTAAGTAACGGAAAAGGGGTACAAGCAGTTTTCGCAGATGGTTCACGAGTGGTATACAGGATAATAACAAAGACACCAAATAGTCCGGCTGTCAGCATAACTGTTACAAATCCCGGAATAATTAAACCGCAGAAAATTCATTTTATAAAATAAAGGAGTGAAAAAGATGGTATATGCAACATTAAATGAAGATATGATAGAATTATTAAAAAATCTTAAATTTTCAAATTTTATTTCATACGAATGTGGGAAAACACACAACACAGCTTATGGAAATTTAAGAATTAATACTAATAAAGGTTCAATCGAGCTTAGTAATATTGAAAGAGAAATACCTTTTTTTGATATTACTGAAGATGTAGCATGTTTTGAATGCAAAGTTTCTAATTCAGATATTGAATTTAAACCATATTGCATAGAACCTTTTGAAGTATTTGAAATAGACGGAAAAATCGAAAATATTGAAATTATAAATGATGTAATTGAAGTAAATGACGGAGAATATGAAATTTCTTTTGACAGAGCAATTATTTTCAGAACAGATAAAAAAGATATAATGTTTTCAAGAGACATATGGTTTTCTGAGGTAATTACAATTAATGAAAATGATGATTATGATGCCGTTTATTCTATCGACGAGGTTGTTGAAGCGTGGTCAGATGAGGGTAAAAACAAAGTAAATGTAATTAGGACTAGTAAAAAATTATAGGCTTAATCACCTGCTTTCTCAAAATGGAGAAAGCAGGTGATTATCATATCTACAAAACATATCAAAGGTTGTGGCAAATAATTACAAGTAAAGAGCTTATGGAAATGATGGAATGTCTTTTGAGCAACAACGTATATTATTCCACTAACAACGATTAAACGATTTACTATGGAGGGTCTGTGCATTTTTATCACAGCCCTCTATTTTTTCTTAACTGTATCTTATCCCTTTACTATTGCATTTTTTATAAATATTTGTTATAATGCTTATACTACATATATAAAAGAAAGGTTTACGCGTATGAACATTATTATTGTAGGTTGCGGCAAGGTTGGTGAAAAACTTGCCGAAAGTTTAAGCACAGAAAAAGAACATGACATAACCGTTATTGATACAAAAGCGGTTTTGGTAAATGATATAGTAAACATGTATGATGTGATGGGCATTGTTGGAAGTTGCTCCTCCGTTGAAACCTTGGAGGAAGCAGGAATTGAAGATGCCGATTTGCTTATTGCAGTTACAGGCTCCGATGAGCTTAATCTCATGACATGCCTTTTTGCAAAGAAACTCGGCAAGCATTGCCAGACCATTGCCAGGGTAAGAAAGCCTGAATATAGTAAAACAAGCCACCTTTTCAAAGAAGATTTGGGTCTTGCCATGATAGTAAACCCTGAACAGACTGCGGCAAAGGAAATGGCAAAACTTCTTCGTTTCCCTACTGCAATTCAGATAGACACATTTGCAAAAGGCAAAGTGGAAATATTGAAGTTTAAAATCCCAAAAGGATGTGTGCTTCACAATCTCAAAATTTCCGACCTTATTCCGACTTTGGGTTGTGACATACTTGTGTGCGGCGTTGAAAGAGACGAAAAAGCATTTATCCCACGAGGCGACTTTGTTTTAAAAGAAGGCGACAAAATCAGCATTGTAGCATCTTTTAAAAATGTTAACTACTTTTTTAAAAAGATTAAAATAAAAACAAATAGTGTTAAAGACACCATGATTGTCGGCGGAGGCGACACTTCGTTTTATCTTGCATATATTCTTTTGCAGTCGGGCATAGATGTTAAAATAATTGAACAAAATCCCGAAAGATGCGAAGAACTTGCTCAAATTCTTCCGAAAGCCGTTATAATAAACGGTGACGGCACAGATAACCGCCTGCTCCTTGAAGAAGGTGTTGAATATGCGGAGTCTGTTGTTGCACTTACAAATATTGACGAGGAAAATGTTCTCCTTTCCCTCTTTGCAAAGAGTAAAACAAACGGAAAGGTTATAACAAAAATAAATCGTATAGCATATGACGAAGTAATTCATGATCTTAACCTCGACACAACGATTTATCCCAAGAATCTAACCACGGAATATATTATACGTTTTGTAAGAGCAAAGAAAAACTCTATCGGAAGCAACATTGAAACCATGCACCTTATTTTAGATGGTAAGGCGGAAGCCCTTGAGTTTCTTATAAAAAGCGATTCGCCCGTTGTAAATATCCCGATAGAAAAGCTTTCCATAAAAGATAACACTCTTATTGCCTGCATTAACCGCAAAGGCAAAATTACAACACCTCGCGGACGTGATATAATTTTGCCGGGCGACACAGTTATTGTTGTTACAACTCACACGGGCTTTAAGGGCATTAGTGATATATTGGAGTAAAATAAATGAATAAAAAAATTATTACACACACATTAGGTACAGTTTTGAAGTTTGAGGCAATAAGCCTTATGCTCCCTCTAATTTGTGCCATCATATACAAAGAGCCCTATATCCCCCTCTATGTTGCATGCATAATTTCAACACTTTCTGTGGGTTTTCTGCTTTCACAAAAATCCCCTGAAAATAAAAGCATGACCGCGAGGGAAGGGCTTATCAGTGTTGGTCTTGCATGGATAGCTTTGAGTATTTTTGGTGCGTTTCCGTTTGTTTTTTCAGGTGCTATTCCAAATTTTGAAGATGCACTTTTTGAAACAGTTTCAGGTTTTACCACAACAGGAGCATCTATTTTAAAGGATGTTGAGGCACTTCCAAAATCCCTGATTTTCTGGCGAAGCTTTACTCACTGGATAGGCGGAATGGGTGTTTTGGTGTTTCTCGTTGCAATTTTGCCACTTTCAGGCGGAAATAACTTAAATTTAATCAAAGCTGAAAGCCCCGGTCCTTCCGTCGGGAAACTTGTCCCAAAAGTTAAATCAACCGCCAAACTTCTTTATGGTATGTACCTTTTGTTTACTGTAGTTCAAGTTATCCTCCTGCTTTTGGGCGGTCTAAATCTCTTCGACTCCCTCACCCTTACTTTCGGTACAGCAGGCACGGGCGGTTTTGCAATTTTAAACTCGGGTATTGCATCATATTCACCTTACGTGCAAGTTGTTATAACAATTTTTATGATTTTGTTTGGAATTGATTTTTCAGTTTATTTTCTGCTCTTACTGAGAAAATTTAAATCTGCATTTCAATCAGACGAAGTCAAAGTGTACCTTGGCATCATCTTTTTGTCAATTGTGGCTATCGCCATAAACTGCCGTCATTTGTTTACTGATGTCCTGGAAACAATTCACCATAGCGCCTTTCAGGTTGCATCAATTATAACCACAACAGGCTATTCCACAGTAGATTTTGACCTTTGGCCCGAGTTTTCCAAAACAATTTTGGTAATACTTATGTTTATAGGCGCCTGCGCAGGAAGTACGGGCGGCGGCATCAAGGTTTCGAGAATTGTTATTCTTTTCAAGAGTATTGCAAAGCAAATGAAACTTGCCGTTCACCCTAAAAGCACTATTAAAATTTCCATGAACGGAAGATTTATTGAACATGAAACAATAAGAGCCGTTAACGTTTTTATGGTTTCGTACCTTGTAATTTTTATGACCTCTCTGCTGATCATCAGCATTGATAACATGAGCTTTACAACTAATTTTACTGCAGTTGCCGCAACAATAAACAATATAGGCCCTGGTCTTGAAGCCGTGGGACCCACACAAAATTTCGCAGCATACTCCCCTCTTTCAAAACTTGTTTTGATTTTTAACATGCTTGTTGGAAGACTTGAGATTTTCCCTATGCTCATATTATTTTCACCATATACATGGAAGAAGTAATTATATGAAAGGATGACCGAAATGAAAAAAATTATATTACTTATGTCCACGCTGATCTTGGTTTTTTCATTTACAATGCCAGCAGCAGCAACGGAAAATATACATTCTCTGGGAGAAATGTCTTTTTATATTCCGCCTGCTTTTGAAAAAACAATTGCCGAAAACGACACTTTGTTTTTTACAAGTACGTTAAATTCACCGGAATGTATATTATTTTATTATGATAAAAATCGTTTTCTCGGTGCAGGTGTTAAAACCGTTGATGACTTTACTCCCGATTCCCTTGAAGCTTACCTTAATGAAAATTTCACCTCACAGTTCATTGCGGATATGATTACAGATGTAACGAGTGAAGTTCCAAGTATCACTACGGGGGCATCAAATTTTCAAAGCATTACCACAATAGCAGGTGTGCCTATGTTTTGTTACTCTGTTCTCTACAACGCAACATGGAAAAGCACATCATTATACGATGCAACCTTTTCAGTTGTAATGATTGTTGATGGTGGTGACATGTATATTATAGCATGCAACCAAAATTCCACAGATACCGAAACCTTTTCAGAAATACTCGAATCTGTAAGATTTGTTTGGAGTGATAGCACAATCCCGCAGACACCCCCTTCTGATGATGCAATAAAAATTATAATTGACGGCGAAAGAATATATCCCGATAACGACCCAATAATTGTAGATAACAGAACACTTTGCCCCATTCGTGCGGTTGCCGAAAAATTGGGTTATACTCTCAATTGGTTTGATGAAACCAAAACTGCATCTATTTCCCGCGATAAAACTTCTTTACGTGTGAAAATCGGTGAATTTCAAATTGAAAAATCAATAACAAAATCGGGTAAAGATGAAAATGGTATGGGGCTGTCTATATCTGTTGCAGGAAAAAAGGAAAATATAACAGTTCACATCGAAACAGAAACAATACCAATTGACGTAGCTGCACAAATAATTAATAATCGTACATATCTGCCGCTGAGGGCCATAGGAGAGGCTTTAGGATGCAATGTATCATGGCAGGCCGAAACAAAAACTGTGTACATTAATTCCAAATAACAAAAACAGTGTTATGATTTTTCATAACACTGTTTTTGTTATCAACTCAATTATCAAAACCGCAACACATGAAAATGCCGCTACCGCCGTAAGGCTTTTACCTAAATACGAAAGCACCATTGCAACTGCAAATCCTACTGCTGCACTTACTATACTGTCAGTAGCATAAAAAATTGCAGGAATTGTCATAACACTCAAAACCGCATAAGGTATGTAATGAAGAAACGATAGCACAAAAGTATTCTTTATTTTGCTTCTGAAAAGAACAATGGGCATCATTCTTATAAGATATGTAATTCCTGCCATAACCAGAAGATATAGAAAAAATCCGTCTCGAATTGTCATTTCACCGCCTCCTCTTTTGAAGGAATTGGAGCTACTGCGGCAAAAATTAAGCTGGCAACCACAGCGCACACTATTATAACAAAACCTTCAGGAATTTTTGAAAGTACGGGTACGGCTTTAAAAATACACCCTAAGGCTATGGCAAACAGGGAGCAAAATAAAACCCCTCGGCTTCCTTTCATGGCAGGTACTACTATTGCAATAAACATTCCATATATTGCAACTCCAAGCGCCGATATTATTGTTGCAGGCAATATATTTCCTGCAACTGCACCTAAAAGCGTGCCGCCGCTCCAACCAAGATAAGGAGTTAATATAAGCCCGTATAAATACCTTTTCCCAACCGCACCGCCATTTCCTGATGCCACCGCAAAAACCTCGTCTGTGTTTACAAATGCTATCAAAAATCTGTCAATTATCTTTACGCTTTTTCCAAACTTTTGCGAAAGGGACACTCCCATCAGCGCATATCTCATATTTATAACAAGCTGCGAGATTGCAATTTCAATAAGACTTCCCCCACCGCATATTATAGGCACTCCTGCAAGCTGTCCCGCAGATGTCACATTCGCCATGGAAATAAGAAGTGTCTCCAAAATACTTAAACCGCTTTCCACCGAAAAAATCCCAAATGCAAATGATACTGATAAGTATCCAAGACAAATCGGTATACCATCTCTTATTCCTTTCAAAAAACTATTTTGTTCCATATTATTCTCCGACTTTCAACAAATTTACAATAGTATATCACATATTCCAAAATTTAGCAACGGCTTATATTGACATTTTTCAAAATGCGTGTTATAATCTAGTTATTAAAATTAGATGAGGTGATTATTTGAACAACTTACAAGCGCTTTACCCTGCCAAAGAATACTCTACTTTTCGCGAACTTCTTGGTGAGGTAGTAGCAAAATATCCTGAAAACAATGCTTTTATAGTAAAAAACGGTAAGAGCAAAAAAGAATATACCTATATAAAATATAGAAACTTTTTTGACGAAATAAACGCACTCGGCACAGCTTTAAAGTCCGTTTTGGGAAAAGAAAGCAAAATAGCAATCATTTCTCAAAACCGTTATGAGTGGATGCTTTCATATTTTACTGCCCTTTTGGGTGGTACAATGGCAGTTCCGCTTGATAAAGGCTTGGCAAAAGCTGAAATTGAGTCACTACTTGCACGAAGCGGTGCCGACTGTATAATTTTCGGCAAGGACTATGAGGATATGCTCCTCGAAATTCGCGATGGCGGAAAAACATCTGTGTCAAAATACATTTGCATGGATGACGATACAAAATTTGAAAAACTTTCTTCGTATATCGAAATGGGCAAAAAACTCCTCCATGATGGAAATCGCGATTTTCTTGATGCAGAAATCGACCCCGAGGCTCCCGCCCTTATGCTTTTTACATCAGGAACCACGTCCCGTTCAAAGGCAGTTATGCTCTGCCAGAGAAACCTCCTATCAAATATTTATGGCCTGTGCCGTTGCCAGAAGTTTTATTCCGATGATGTTAATATGGCATTTCTCCCGTTTCATCACACATTTGGCTCAATGGCAGTTATCATGTTTCTCTCGCATGGTGCAACAAACGTTTTTTGTGACGGAATACGATATGTTTCACAAAATCTTCAGGAATATGGCGTTACAGTTTTTGTGTGCGTACCATTAATTATCGAATCAATTCATAAAAAGATAATGCAAACCGTTAAAAAACAAGGAAAAGAAAAGAAGCTCAAACTAGGTCTCAAATTAAGTTCTATCCTTCTTAAGTTTGGCATTGATGTACGTCGTAAGCTTTTCGCCGATATACATAGTGCTCTCGGCGGAAAAATGCGCTACATTATAAGTGGAGCATCAGCTATTGACCCTGCCGTTCCAAAGGCTTTTAATGCTTTCGGAATTACAACTGTTCAGGGTTATGGTCTCACGGAAACCTCTCCCGTTTTAGCGGCAGAAAATCCAAAAATAATCCGTGAGGGCTCCGTAGGCTTACCGCTTTGCAACGTTAAAGCAAGAATTTTAAATCCCGACGAGCGCGGAATAGGCGAAATTGTTGTAAAAGGTCCCAATGTAATGCTTGGCTATTATGAGGATGAAGATGCAACTGCCGAAGTTTTAAAAGACGGATGGTTTTATACCGGCGATCTTGGCAAAATGGATGGCGAAGGTGTTATATTTATAACGGGCAGAAAGAAAAATGTAATTGTACTCAAAAACGGAAAAAATGTTTATCCCGAAGAAATTGAAACAGTTATAAATGCACTTCCCTATGTTGACGAATGTATTGTTTATGGCACTCCAAAAGGCACAGATGACCTTATAATTTCTGCAAACGTTGTTTATAACGAAGATTATTTTGAAGGAAAAACCTCGGAAGAAATCGAAACTGTTGTAAGAGGCGGAATAGCAGAAATAAATGCCAATATGGCAAAACACCAATATATTAAAATCATAAACGTTACAAATGTTCCAATGGAAAAAACAACCACGGCAAAAATCAAACGATATACAGTTAACAAATAAAAATATGGTCTGTTAAAAATTTAATTTTTTAACAGACCATATTTTATTTTAATGCGTTCTATTTTTTTGATTGTTCCCTCTCCTATAAACCACAAAAAGAAAACAGTTGAAAATGCATGTATTATGTCCACGGGAAGTCCTGCCCCGTAGCTTAAAATTATCATTTCAAGGGTGGGATTTTCCTGCCACATCAAAACGGATGCAGGATTTGTTATTCCTCCAAATAAAACTATTGTGGCAAAAAAGCCGAATATACAAAGGTTTATTCTGTTGACTTTCAGAAAACCTCTTGAAAAAAATACTCCTGCAAAAAATCCTATCGCACCAAAGCCAACCATCTGCCACGGCGTCCACGGCCCTTGTCCAAAGAAAAAATTTGAAACAAAACCCGTCATGCTTCCCACAAGGAATCCCCCCGCACTGCCAAAACACACACCTGATATTATCACAATTGCAGAAACGGGTTTAAAGTGTTGAAGAGCAAAAAACGCAGTTCTTCCGCATACCGCTGCAGCACACATAACACTTATTATCACTATTTCCCCAGGCTTTGGCTTTCTTCCTTCAAACACCGAGAAAAAAGCTATAAGTGTTTCAAAAACTATTAAAATACTTACAAAATAATACTTTCTGCTTTGAAAAAATCTCATCCCCAAAAACAAAGTAAGAGTTATAAGCAAAATCATCATTGCTGAAATTACTATTGCCTTTTTTGAAATTTTTCTTTTTGGCATCATAGTAATTGGCACTGATGCCTTCCCCCCAAAAAAGCAGAACATTCCAAGGGTAATCATCAGTATAGACAGGCATTTAATCACATAAGGATTTGCAGATGTTTTTCCTAAAGCATCAAAAATTGATATAAATAAAAATGCCACAAGATATATGCTGCCTAATAAAACTTTTAAAAAAGACGGTTTGTCTTCTTTCTTTATTTCTTCTGGAGGGTCAAAATTTTCAGGTGTACTTGTAATCTCCTTTTTAACTTCTCCCCCAAGAGAATATATAATATCATCCCTTGTGACAGCACCTTCAAGAAGACCTTTTGTCATTTTTGCAGCTTCCGTAGTATAAAAACTGTTATCTTCGAAAAACTCCTGTGTTTTTCCCGTGGCAATTATACTCCCGTCAAAAAACATGGCACATCTATTGGAAACCTCAGCACAAAACTCCATGTCGTGAGACACCATAAGTATTGTTTTTCCTTTTTTTGAAAGCTCTCTTAAAATCTTGGCAAAAAGTATTTTGAAACCGCTGTCAAAACCTTTGGTAGGCTCATCCAAAAGTATTATCTGGGGACTATTTAAAAGCAAGAGGCAAAGAGCCGCCCTTTGTATTTCTCCGCCCGACAAATCTCTCGGATGGCTTTTTAAAACTCCCCCTATTCGGCATAAAAGAGTTGTCTCTCTGATTTTTTCTTTCTTTTCCTCAAGAGTTAAATTACTTTTTTGAAGTGCTTCCCAAAAATCCTCATATATGTTCCTTCCCCTGAAAAGGTATAATGGATTTTGAGGAATCATTCCTAAAATTCCGCTTTCTTCTATCTGACTTAACTTTTGACCGAAAATCTTAATACTGCCTCTGTATGGTATATTTACACCTGCAATAGAGTAAAGCATCGTGCTTTTCCCGCTTCCGTTTCCGCCAAGTACCGAAAATATTTCTCCTTTTCTTACTTTTAGATTTAAACCTTTAAGTATATCACCCTCATTTTTTTCGTAACGGAAATATACATCCTTCACTTCAATAGAAACTTCACCCTCTGGCCCCTCTTGATGTTCCAACGCTCTTACAGAGTGCTCCTTCAAAAACTCAAAAAGCCACACTCGCCCCTTCACGCAGCTTTTTGGAAATTCTCCATTTCCGTCTAACATTCCATAAACATACATCGGTACAGGAAACGCTCTGTATAGGTCATGCCCATTCTCTTTCAAAAATACTGCTACTTCATCCACACTTCCGCTTTTTAAAATTTCCCCCTCATCCATGAGAACAATTTTATCAGATAGTGGCACAACATCGCAAAGTCTGTGCTCGGAAATTATAATCGTTTTTGAAAACTCGCAGTTTATCTTTTTGAGCATCTGCAAAAATTCATTTGCTGCAATTGGGTCAAGCTGGCTTGTAGGCTCATCAAGTATTAACACATCAGGGTCTGTAACCATAACCGAGGCAAGGCTTAAAATTTGCTTTTGCCCGCCTGAAAGCTCATTCGTTTTTTTATAAAACCAGCTTTCAATTCCAAAAAATGATGCCATCTCTGCCACTTTCATGCGAATAAGCTTTGTATCCATGCCC
>JAZOQG010000022.1:0-19793 GCA_045656005.1 Clostridia bacterium | reverse complement strand
TTAACACAGGAAGCGATTTGGAGGTTACTTTTACCGACTTTGCAACACACCTTAAAAACGGCGAAATTTCCGAGCTTTACGTTGAAGAACAATTGGTGCGTGCAAGACTTAATATATCAATAAAGGAAGCGGGTAAAGAATATAAAGACATTGTAGCCGCTATAGATTCGGTTGATATACTTTACGAACATCTCGGCGATGTTATAAAAGAGCAGGTGGCATCAGGAACATTGGAACTTACCATGCAGCCTCCACAGGGAATGCCTTTGTGGCTTTCCATTTTGCCGACTGTTGTGATTATAATAATATTCATTGCATTCTGGTTTTTCTTTATTCAGCAATCGCAGGGTGGCGGTGGCGGAAGAATGATGTCTTTCGGCAAAAGCCGTGCAAAAGCCAATATTGACCCTGCCACAAAGAAAACATTTGATGATGTTGCTGGCGAAGACGAAGAAAAAGAAGAACTTCGTGAAATAGTAGATTTTCTCAAAGACCCGAAAAAATACACAGAGCTTGGTGCAAGAATTCCAAAGGGCATGCTTTTAGTAGGCCCTCCGGGAACAGGTAAAACCTTGCTTGCAAAAGCCGTTGCAGGCGAAGCGGGTGTTCCATTTTTCAGTATAAGCGGTTCAGACTTTGTTGAAATGTTTGTAGGTGTTGGTGCTTCCCGTGTGCGTGACCTTTTTGAACAGGCAAAGAAAAACTCACCTTGTATTATTTTTATAGACGAAATTGATGCCGTAGGACGTCACCGTGGCGCAGGTCTCGGCGGCGGACATGATGAAAGAGAACAGACACTCAATCAGCTTCTCGTAGAGATGGACGGCTTTGGAGTAAATGAAGGCGTTATTATAATTGCTGCAACAAACCGACCTGATATTTTAGACCCTGCACTCCTTCGCCCCGGCAGATTTGACCGCCAGGTTGTAGTAGGTGTTCCCGACGTAAAGGGAAGAGAAGAAATTTTGAAAGTTCACGCAAAAGGTAAACCCCTTGAAGAGAGTGTTGACCTTTCTGTTGTTGCAAAAACAACCTCGGGCTTTACAGGAGCAGACCTTGAAAACCTTATGAACGAGGCTGCAATACTTGCCGCAAGAAAGAAAAAGAAAACCATAAACTCTCAGGACCTTGATGAAGCAATGATTAAAGTTATTGCAGGACCTGAAAAGAAAACAAGAGTTATGAGCGAAAAATCGAAAAAGCTCACAGCTTATCACGAGGCAGGTCACGCCTTAATTTCCAAGCTTTTGCCGGGTCAGGACCCTGTCCATCAGGTTTCAATTATTCCAAGAGGACGCGCAGGAGGATACACACTCTCTCTTCCTAAAGACGATAAGTTTTATGTTTCAAAGCAGGAAATGCTTGAACAGATTACTGTTCTTCTGGCAGGCAGAGTTGCCGAAAAACTTAAAATGGATGACATCAGTACAGGTGCTTCCAATGACCTTGAAAGAGCATCTTCAATTGCCCGCAGTATGGTTATGAAATACGGTATGAGCGATAATATCGGTCCCATTACCTTCGGCACAGGCGGCGGCGAAGAAGTATTTCTCGGCAAAGATTTTGGACAGACCAAGAATTTCAGTGAAGATGTTGCCGCAAAAATAGATGAAGAAATCAGCAAAATTATAAAAGGTTGCTACGATAATTGTATTTCTCTCTTAAAGGAAAATGACGAAAAACTCTGTGCTATAGCCGAGCTTTTAATCAAGCAGGAAAAAATTGACGGTGAAGAATTTGAAGCACTTTTCAAAGAGGAAGATGAAACTATCGAAACCAATGTGGAGGACATTAATGAGTGATTTGTTAATTAAAAAAGAAAACGGATGGAAAAAAAGCACCGCTTCAAAGGAAGAAGTATTTTCCTTTTGCGATGGCTATAAAGTTTTTTTAAATAACTCAAGAACAGAACGCGAATTTTCAAAAGAGGCAATAAAAGCTGCAATAAGCCAGGGATTTAAACCCTTATCCTCTTTTAAAAGTTTAAAGTGCGGCGATAAGGTTTATGTTGAAAACCGTGGCAAAGGAGTTTTCCTTGCGGTTATAGGAAGTGAGAGTATTGAAAAAGGCTTAAATATTATTGGCTCTCATATTGATTGTCCCCGTCTCGACTTAAAACCAAACCCTCTTTACGAGGATAGCGAGATGGCACTTTTTAAAACTCACTATTATGGCGGTATCAAAAAATATCAGTGGACATCTATTCCGCTTGCGATGCACGGAACTGCTATTTTGGCAGACGGAAGTTCCATAGATATTGCAATTGGTGATGCATGCGATGATGTAACATTTACAATAAGCGACCTTCTTCCCCACCTTGCCGACGAGCAGGCAACAAAAACTTTGGGTAAAGCTATAGAAGGTGAAAGCCTTAATATTCTCATAGGCTCAATTCCTGATGAAAATGAGGAAAAAGACAGTGTAAAAGTCGCTATAATGCAGATAATATTCGAAAAATATGGAATGCGCGAAGAAGATTTTGTAAGTGCAGAAATTGAATTTGTTCCTGCATTTGACCTTAAAGATATTGGATTTGACCGCTCATTTGTTGCAGGCCCCGGGCAGGATGACAGAGTTTGTGCCTACACATCACTTCAGGCAATTTTTGAAATAGAAAAATGTGAAAAAACAGCGGTTTGCATCCTTGTTGACAAAGAAGAAGTCGGAAGTATGGGTGTTACAGGTTTTCGTTCAAAATTTTTCGAGGATACAGTTTCCGAAATCGCTGCTTTGATGACAGATAATTATTCCGACCTTACGGTACGCCGTGCCTTTGCAGCATCAACATGCCTTTCAGCAGATGTTTGTGCAATGCATGACCCAAATTATCCTTCAGTTTTGGAGAAAAATAATGCGGCAGTTGCAGGCGGCGGAGTTGCTATACTCAAATACACCGGTTCAAGAGGCAAAGGCGGTGCATCTGATGCAAGTGCAGAGCTTATGGGCAAAATCCGTAACCTTTTCAATGAAAATGATGTTCTCTGGCAGGTTACAGAGCTTGGCAGAATTGACCTTGGCGGTGGCGGAACAATTTCTCAGTACGTTGCAAACCTTAATATCGATACACTCGACTGCGGAGTGCCTCTCCTTTCAATGCACTCTCCTTATGAAGTCGCATCAAAACTTGATATTTATATGGCTTATAAAGCTTATAAATCGTTTTATACTTTATAAAAAAATGTGTTGTGATTAAAATCACAGCACATTTTTTTGCAGGAATGCAAGAAAATAGTGCAGAACGGACAAACTGAACCAAGCGGAGCTTAGGTTACCCGAAGGCGTACAGCGTCAAAGCAAAGCAGACATCGCTCCGTTTTGCTGCAATAGCAAAACATACGCTAATTTGCTTGCTTTTCCTTCTCCCCAAAAAGCATGTCTGCTTTTCGGGGTCCCCGAAAGTCGCAAGACTTTAAGGGGAAGAGGAGCAACCGAGCGACAACGTCGGCGAAACGTATGTGTGCCTACTAAAGCGTGAGTTGCGACGTGCGAGAGGTGAAGTTTGTTCGTAGCATAAAGCAATAAATAAAAAAACATTCGCCCAAAAGCGAATGTTTTCTTTATAAAAGATTGCAAGCATTAAATTACACTAAACATATATGGTTTAAAACAGTTTTTGCTTTATGCGGTCTGTGCATTTTATTGCATTCTTCTTACCAGTACATTTTCCAGTTGGGATTAATAAATCTCATAAGTGCTTCAAGGTAAAAGTAATCACCGTAAACCGCACATTCTTCAATTCCCTGACCCTGGGGGAGTGCATGAGTAACGCGGTTTATAAGTCCGTCATATTCTCTGCCGATGTCACCTGTACAGTTGTCTATAACTGCTTCAAGCATCTTAGCTGCGGCACTTTCAAATATTACTTTTTCTTCTGCATCGCCTGGTATAAGTTTGCTCATCTCATCAAGTCCGCAAGCAGAGATAACACCACATGAACTGTCACGTGGCTCATCAGATGGCTGTGTGAAGATATAATCCCAGTAAGGGATGCAGTCATCGTGCAAACGGTTGAGCATATAATATGTAATATCCTTGTGAAGCTGACGGATATTTTCATCTTTTGTGTAAGAATATGTAATAGGCAAACCGTAAATACCCCATGAGTGACCTCTTCCCCAGCAGCTTTCATCAGAAAATCCCTGCAAGGTAACACCTTTTACGGGTTTTACTGTTTCAGGGTCAAACTGATAGTGGTGGTAAGACGAGCCGTCACCTCTTATAAGATACTTTTCGGTTGTAAGGCTTTGCTGATGTGCAGCTTCAAAATACTTTTCATTTCCGGCTTCTTTGCCTGACCAGTAAAGGAATGGTGCATTCAAAAGCGAATCCATCATTGTTCTGCATCCGCCACCGTCACTGTTGCCCCATGCACGATAGGAACGAATTATAAATTTGCCTTCCTCGCTGTAGCTATGGTCATAGTAAAAATCAGCAGTTTCAAGCGCTACCGCTTTTGCTCTTTCGTCACCTGTTATTTTGTACTGGGCAACCAAAGAAGGTGTATAAATAAATCCAACGTCATGGTCATGAATTCCAACTTTTTCGTCTATATTCTTTTTATATCTGTCGAAATGACTTTCAGCTATTTGGCGAAATTCCTTCTCACCCGTAAGTTC
The DNA here is from genome assembly GCA_045656005.1 of Clostridia bacterium. Classification (GTDB taxonomy): domain Bacteria; phylum Bacillota; class Clostridia; order UMGS1883; family UMGS1540; genus JAZNQN01. The sequence goes on along the minus strand of JAZOQG010000022.1, from coordinate 15,177 downwards.
ATAAGCGAGCCAGAAACATCCTGTGTACATACCGCTTTCCCAGTTCGTGTTTTCAGAAAGCTCATAAACGAAATCTTTAGAGCATGTACCTGGGAAACCTGCACCGTTTTTCTTATATGTAGCCAAAAGCTTGTCACATGCTTTTTCAGCGGCTTTTATAAGCTTCTGTCTGTCAATTTGGTGTGGCTTTGAAAATCTTTCCGGTCTTTCTAAAGTAATTTTTTCTGTAACCATTTTAATATATCTCCTTTTATCAACGAAAAGTTGATTTTTGATACATAAAGTTTAGCATACTTTCATGTAAAATTCAAGCCTTAAAGTAAACTTTATCAAAAAAATGTTGACAATTTTTAAAATATATGCTATTATATAATAAATTAATATCAAAATGCGATGAAGGAGAAAAAGCAGAGCATAGTGCATTTGAGAGAGCTGTTGGTTGCTGAAAAACAGTATGCGCCGCCCTTGCAAGCTCGCTCCGGAGCAGTCAACCGAAAGCAAATATGCAAGTAGGCTTGAACGGGTTTCTCACCGTAAACACGAGAGAGCATTGTCAGATGCTTTAAAGCGGGTATATTATTATACCAATAAGAGTGGTACCGCGGAGGTTTTCAGGGCTTTCGTCTCTTAAGAGACGGGGGTTTTTTATTTTTTAAACCTATATTTTCTGACAATTTTTTAGCCTTATCAGGCAGAAAGGAAAAATTTATGAAAATATCATTTTCAACACTTGCATGTCCTAATTATTCATGGCAGGACATTATGACAATGGCAAAAGACTTGGGCTTTGACGGAATTGAAGTAAGGGAGATTGAGCATAATCTTAAAACATCTCCTTTTTCTCCTGATAAAATTTCCCAGACAGCACTTCAGCTTTCCAAACTTCGTCTTGAAATCCCGTGCCTTTCCACAGGCTGTTGCCTCAAAGAAGAGGATAAAAGCGAAGAAAATATTTCAGAAATTAAAACTTATATTGATGTTGCCTCTTTAGTGGGCACAAAATACATTCGTGTGCTTGCTGATTTGGAGCCTGCACCAATGGGTGAAGTTTCAGACGAAAAGGTAAGTGAGCAAATAAAAAAACTCGTTCCATATGCCACGGAAAAAGGAGTAACTCTCCTTATAGAAACAAATGGTGTTTATTCAGATACCAAAAGACTTAATACTCTTTTAAATATGGTTGAAAGCGATGCCGTTGCCGCACTTTGGGATACACATCATACAATTCGCTTTGGCGGAGAAACTCCCGAAGAAACATTGCAAAATCTTGGTGCATACATAAAACATGTGCATGTTAAAGACTCCAGAAACGAAAATGAAAAAATCACATATTGCCTTATGGGCGAAGGCGATATGCCTTTTGCGGAAATATTCGAGGCACTGCGCTGCATAAATTATGAAGGCTTCGTTTCTCTCGAATGGGTAAAAAGATGGGCACCCGAGCTTTGTGATGCAGGAATTATTTTCCCGCAGTTTGTAGATTTTATGGCACAGTATACGGGACGAGGTGCATTACGCGGAAAACTTTATGATAATGCCACTAAAACAGGTAAATATCTCTGGGAAAAAGAGCATCTTATAGACCTTACATTCCCACAGGTGCTTGACCGTGTTTGTGAAGAATTCCCCGATAAATATGCATTTCGCTATACAACACTTGACTATACAAGAACTTATTCTGAGTTTCGTGATGATGTTGATACGTTTGCACGCTCGCTTATCGCTATGGGAGTTAAAAGAGGCGACCACGTTGCAATATGGGCAACAAACGTTCCTGCATGGTATATAACATTCTGGGCAACTGTAAAAATCGGTGCAGTTTTGGTAACTGTAAATACTGCTTATAAAGTATATGAAGCAGAATATCTTTTAAAACAGTCCGACACACATACTCTCGTAATGGTTGACGGATATAAAGACTCTGATTATGTTCAGATTATGAATGAACTTTGTCCCGAGCTTGCAAACCATAACCCCAAAGACCCGCTCTATGCAAAGAGACTTCCGTTCCTTCGTAATATTATTACCGTGGAATCGAAACAACCTGGTTGTTATACATTTGATGAAGCTATGGCGCTTGCAGAAAAAGTTCCCTTGGAAGAGGTTTACAAAAGAGCTGCAAGCATTGATAAGCATGATGTTTGCAATATGCAGTACACATCAGGCACAACAGGCTTTCCAAAGGGTGTTATGCTTACTCATTATAACGTTGTAAATAACGGTAAAGCAATAGGTGACTGTATGGATTTGTCAACTGCTGACCGTATGATGATTCAAGTCCCGATGTTCCATTGCTTCGGCATGGTGCTTGCTATGACCGCATCTGTAACTCACGCAGTTACAATGTCGCCAATTCCTGCATTTTCACCACGCAGAGGACTTGATTGCATCAATAAAGAAAAAATCACATGCTTCCATGGTGTTCCCACAATGTTTATTGCAATGCTTGGACATGAGGATTTCGATAAAACTGATTTTTCACATATGAGAACGGGAATTATGGCAGGCTCTCCCTGCCCCATTCAGACAATGCGTGAGGTTATCGAGAAAATGCACATGCCTGAAATCTGCATAACATATGGCCAGACTGAGGCATCTCCTGCCACTACAATGAGCAAAACCACAGACTCCATTGAAACACGTGTAAATACTGTCGGTGCTCCAATATATGGGGTTGAATGTAAAATTGTTGACCCTGACACGGGAGAAGAGCTTCCCGATAATGTTGACGGCGAATTTGTTGCAAGAGGCTATAATATAATGAAAGGCTACTATAAAATGCCTGCCGCAACCGCAGCCGCAATAGACAGCGAAGGCTGGCTCCACTCAGGCGACCTTGCAAGAAGAACTCCCGAAGGTTACTTTAAAATCACAGGCAGAATTAAAGATATGATTATCCGTGGCGGTGAAAACCTTTATCCGAAGGAAATTGAGGACTTTATCTATACTCATCCCGATGTAAAAGATGTTCAGGTTATAGGTGTTCCCGATAAGCAGTACGGAGAAGAGGCAATGGCTTGCGTAATTCCAAAAGAGGATTCAGACCTTACAGAAGAAAAGCTCCGCGAATTTATCGTTGCAAATATTGCAAAACATAAAGTGCCTAAATATATAACATTCGTTGATAGCTTCCCAATGAACGCCGCAGGTAAAATTTTAAAATATAAAATGCGTGAATGGGCAGTTGAAAAACTTAATCTTCAGGCAGACAGTAAAATAGAAACCGCATAAAAACATAGCGGGATGTAAACTGAGTTTTTACATCCCGTTTTTTATTGTTTAATATTCATAGTAACATTATATGCGACAAACTACAGTTTTAAAAAAACCTATGTTTGTGCAAATTTATAACATATTGCTGGTTTTTCTTATATTATTAAGCGTCTTTTCAAAAACTTCAGGAAGTGGAGCAGTAAATTCCATATATTCATTTGTTTTAGGGTGAATAAATCCTATCCTGCCTGCATGAAGCATCTGTCCCGGAAGATTAAATTCTTCTTTTTTAACTCCATAAGTTTTGTCACCCACAAGCGGATGTCCAATATGTCTCATATGAACTCTTATCTGGTGAGTTCTTCCCGTATCCAGGTCACAAGCAATATATGTGTATCTTCCAAAACGTTCCAAAACCTCAAAATGAGTAACCGCCTCTCTCCCGTCTTTTATAACTGCCATTTTTTTGCGGTCAGAAAGACTTCTTCCAAGGGGTGCTGAAACTGTACCCTTGTCCTCAACAATGTTGTTGTGAACAATAGCAAAATATCTTCTTTTGAGTGTTCTCTCTTTAAGCTGTGCCGACAATTTCTCGTGTGCCTCATCACCCTTTGCAACAACTAAAAGCCCCGTGGTATCACGGTCAATTCTGTGCACAATTCCCGGCCTCATAACCCCGTTTATGGTAGAAAGAGCATCACCACAATGCGCCATAAGCGCATTAACAAGTGTACCGCTTTCGTGCCCCGCAGAAGGGTGGACAACCATGTCAACAGGCTTATTTATAACGAGAAGACTCTCATCCTCATATACTATGTCAAGTTTAATGTCCTCAGCAATAATTTTGAGTGCCTTCGGCTTTGGAAGTAAAACCGAAATTTCATCCCCAACCAAAAGTTTCATACTCGCTTTTGCCGTTTTTCCGCCTATAAGCACATTTTTTTCTTCTATAAGTTTTGCCGCATAAGAACGTGAAATTTCAGGAAAAATCTCAGCAATTGCCTTGTCAATGCGTACACCACTAAACTTTTCATCACAAACAAACTTTTTGTTTTCCATACTTCTCCTTTAAAATGACAAAGTAGAGGCAGATACTTTTATCTCTGCCTCTACCACATTTAATTTTTTTCTGTATCCATAAATTTCAGCACATATATAAAGAATAGCATCCCGCCAACAACCACAAAACAATCCGCAAAATTAAACACAGGGAATTTTATAAGGGTAAAGTCAAGAAAATCGACAACTGCACCTCTGCTGATGCGGTCAATAAGATTTCCCAAAGCACCCGACAAAATCAGTGTAAACGAAAAAATTTCAAGACTGTTTGTGGGTTTTTTCCAAAATATATAAAAAACTATACCCAGTATAATCACAATAGAGGCAATAGTCAAAAACGCAGTTTTTCCGCCAAAAAGACTAAATGCCGCCCCATCGTTTAAATGATATGTTATGTGAAACACGCGGTTTATGACGGGGATTGATTGCCCCGTCATAAAATTGTTAACTATATATATTTTTGAAAGCTGATCAATTATAAGGCATAATGCACCTATTAAAAACCAAAGCATTAAAATTTCTCCTACTCTCCGATAACTGCTGCACAACGGCTGCAAAGAGTTTTATGCTCTGCGCACTCGCCAACTGTCTTACTGTAAATCCAGCATCTTTCACACTTCTCGCCTTCAGCTGCCGAAACTTTGATATCAATACCGCTCTCACCCTTGAAAGCACCCTCCAAAGCATCTGCAAATTTAACCTCTGATACAATGAATATTTCCTCAAGGCTGTTTTCAAAGCTTTCAAGGAATGCTTTCATGTCAGCATCAACACCGAGTACGATAGAAGCATCAAGAGATTTACCGATTGTTTTTTCGTTTCTCGCAACTTCCAAAGCCTTTGAAACATCACTCTTTACGAGTAAAAGCTTATCCCATTTTGCTTCAAATTCATCAGATACAAATGTACCGTCTGCCTTTGGCATTTCATTAAAGAGAACACTCTTTTCGTCCTCACCCTCTGCATGAGGCATAAACTGCCAGATTTCTTCCGATGTATAAGCAAGTACAGGAGCGATAAGTCTTGTAAGTGCACTGAGTATTTTGAACATTGCACTTTGTGCTGCACGTCTTTTCTTGCTGTCACATTTCTCTGTGTAAAGTCTGTCTTTAATAATATCAAGATAGAAGTTTGACATATCAACAACGCAGAAATTGTGAATTGCGTGGAAGATAATGTGGAATTCGTAATCTTCGTAAGCCTTTGTAACTTTTTCAACGAGTTTTGAAAGCTTCATAAGTGCCCACTTGTCAAGCTCTGTATAGTCACTATCTGAAACCATATCAGCTTTCGGGTCAAAGTCTGCAATGTTACCCAAAATGTAACGGGCAGTATTTCTGATTTTTCTGTAAGCCTCTGAAAGCTGTTTTAAAATATCATTTGATATTCTCATATCAGTTTTGTAGTCTGCCGATGTAACCCAAAGTCTTAAGATGTCTGCACCGTACTGCTTTATAATATCCTGCGGATTTACACCGTTTCCTTTGGATTTTGACATTTTTTGTCCCTCGGCATCAACAATCATACCGTGAGTAATAACAGTTTTGTATGGAGCAGTACCCTTTGTTGCAACTGCAGTTAAGAGGGATGACTGGAACCAACCTCTGTACTGGTCGTTACCCTCAAGATAAAGGTCTGCAGGTGAACGAAGTTCAGGATAAACATCAAGCACTGCACTGTGGCTTGAACCAGAATCGAACCAAACGTCCATAATATCTTTTTCTTTTGTGAACTTTTTGCATCCGCATGAACAAGCTGTACCCTCTGGTAAAATGTCCGAAGCATCAACTTCATACCATGCACCGGAGCCTTTCTCTCTGAAAAGGTCTGCAACTGCTTTTATTGTGTCAGTATTTATAAGTTCTTTTCCACATTCCTCACAGTAGAAAATCGGAATCGGAACACCCCATGTTCTCTGACGGGAAATACACCAGTCACCTCTGTCCATAACCATGGAAGCAATTCGCTCTTCACCCCATCCGGGAATCCAGCGAACTGTTTTTATTGCCTCTGCCGCATCTTTCTTGATTGCGTCAACTGATGCGAACCACTGCTCTGTTGCACGGAAAACAATCGGCTCATGACATCTCCAGCAGTGAGGATACTGATGGATAATTTCTTTTATTGCATAAAGTGCGTTAACACTCTTTAATTTTTCAATGATAACTGCATTTGATTTTTCATAGAAAAGTCCTGCAAATTCTCCTGCTTCTTCATTTAAGTAACCCTTGCTGTCAACAGGAACAATAATAGGAATTTCCTTGTATGGCTGACATGCAATATAGTCTTCAACACCGTGACCGGGGGCCGTATGAACGCAGCCTGTACCTGCATCGAGTGTTACATGGTCACCAACGATTACAACGCTGTCTCTGTCAATAAATGGATGACGGCATTTGATATATTCAAGCTCTGCACCTGTAAATGTACCAAGAACTTCCCATTTTTCAAATTCGCCTTCAGCCATAACACCTTCGATAAGCTCAGAAGCAATTACATAGATTTCTTCGCCTGCTTTAACGAGACTATATTCGAATAATGGGTTTAAAGCGATGGCAACGTTACCAGGAAGTGTCCATGTAGTAGTTGTCCAGATAACGAAGTAAATGTTATTTATATCAAGACCTAAATTTTTAAATAAACCTTTGTCATCAGTTACACGGAATTTAACAAAAATTGAGTTTGTCTTGTCCTCTGCATATTCAATCTCAGCTTCAGCCAAAGCAGTTTCGCAGTCAGGGCACCAGTAGATGGGCTTAAGTCCTTTGTAAATAAGACCTTTTTCAGCCATAGCACCAAAAATTTCAATCTGCTTTGCCTCAAACTCAGGGCGAAGTGTAAGATAAGAACGGTCAAAATCACCTATTGCACCAAGACGCTTAATCTGACCCTTCTGATTTTCAACATATTTAAGAGCAAATTCTTCACATACTTCTCTGAATTTGCCAACGGATACTTCATGACGGTTTATACCCATTTTAGCAATCGCCTGTCTTTCAATCGGCAAGCCGTGAGTATCCCAACCATGAATATAAGGTGCCTTATATCCGCTCATATTTTTGTAACGTGTGATAATGTCCTTAAGTGTTTTATTAAGAGCATGACCCATGTGCATATCGCCGTTTGCGTATGGAGGTCCGTCATGCAACACAAAAAGAGGTTTACCCTCGTTTTTCTTCATCAAATTATCATACAATTTTTCATTTTCCCATTTCTCGAGAATTTCAGGTTCTCTTGTAGGAAGATTTCCTCTCATGGGAAAATCGGTCTGCGGCAAATTAAGTGTTTTACCGTAATCCATTTTCTTCAACTCCTTATTTTCTGCATGGATTAATCATCTAATGAATCCTGCTTCATTTTGTTTAAAATTTCTATCTGTGATTGCAGCATTGAGATGTTTTTTGCCGCAAAAGCAGTAACCTCTTTTTCAAGATTTTGTATGGCAGCTTTAAGTGATTCTCTTCTTGCTACTTGCTCACTTTCATACGCAATAGCTTTAGCTTCTGCCTCTTTCATTATCGCATCGGCCTTTTCTCTTGCAGCCGCCATGGCACTGTCAGCTGACTGTTGTGCCAGAATAATGGCATTTTGCATGGTGTCTTCCATGGTTTTGTATTTTGAAACGAGCTCTTCCAAAACCGAAATTTTGTCACGAAGCTCTATGTTTTCCTTATAAATTTTTTCGTAATCTGCTTTAACAACCGTAAACACGCTGTCAACACTATCTCTCTTATAACCGCCCATTTTATTTTCAAATTCGAGCTTTTCCATTTCAAGAGGTGTCATCATTTCGGCTCACGCTCCTTTTCGTTTAAGTAAATTGAAAATTTAGTAGCTCCAGGGGAAAATTCCTGTGCTTTTAAGTTCGTCACGAACATCGCTTGCAATATTAACATTGTAAGGCGCAATAAGGAAAATGCCGCTTGATACCTTCTGAATATCGCCTTCAAGTGCATAAACAACACCGCTTACAAAGTCAAGTACCTTAACTGCATCTTCTTTCTGAAGTTCTTCAAGGTTTATTACAACTGCCTTTTTGCTTTTAAGACGGTCCGCAATTTCTCTCGAATCTTCATAAGACTGTGGCTGAAGTACTGCAACCTCAAGCTGAGTTGTAGCATGAATATTTACAACACGGCTGCCGCTTTTCTTGTTTGCCTGTGGTTTAATCTGTGGCTCGGGTACAGAATATGGAGCTTTTTCAACCACTTCTTCTTCATATTCTTCAAACTCGTCTTCTCCGCCTAAAAATAAATCGCTGATTTTGCTGAAAATTTTTGCCATTACTCTCATCCTTTCAAAAATATAAATTCATTTGTTTTTCTAAATTCCGCCAAAACGGATAATTTAAACATAGCTTCTTGCCCCAAAAATTGCGCTTCCCACTCTCACAATGTTTGCGCCTTCCTCTATGGCTATTTCATAGTCACCGCTCATACCCATCGAAAGGTACTTCATTTCACAGTTTTCGAATTTCTTCTGTGAAAGATTATCAAAAAGCTCCTTCATTTTTTTAAATGCCGAGCGGACTTCTTCTTCCGTAGAGTAATTCGGCCCAATTGTCATAAGGCCTTTTATTTTGCAATATTCTCTTTTCTGATTGTTTTTTATAAATTCCTCTGCCTCGGAAAATTCTATCCCGAATTTACTTTCTTCACCTGACGCATTAATCTCCAAAAGCACATCGGTAGCTTTTCCGTGCTTTTTTGAAATTCTTTCAATCTCGTCAAGAAGTTTTTCGCTTTCAACAGAGTGAACAAGTGATATGCGAGGCAAAAGATATTTCACTTTGTTAGACTGCAGATGCCCTATAAAATGGTGCACAACATTTTCTTTTATGCTGTCGTACTTCTCTGTATATTCCTGCACCCTGTTCTCGCCTATGTGCCCTATCCCTAAATCTATTGCCGCGTTGATTTTTTCAGGGGTAACAGTTTTCGTTGCCGCAAGTAAAATTATATCACTTTTATCCCTGCCTGATATACGTGCGGCTTTTTCTATATTCTGAAAAACTTTTTTAATGTTTTCGGAAAGATTTTCCATTATTTTACATCTCCGTTCACAGCCACAGTATCATAAAGCAAAAGCCCGCCTTCTATGCTATTGTCTTCTTTTGCAATAAGGTAGTTTTCGTTGTGGTATAAAACCTCAATGGGTTTAAATACCTTTTCGCCTCCGTTTATAACATAAACACCCGTTTGCTCGTTTTCATAAACCAATGCACCGAGAGGGATTTTAAATCCTTCCCACGTTCTTTTTATTATGTCAATGCTTACATTTCTGCGGCTTAAAATTCCGCCCACATCACGATTTAAATGAAATATTACAATGTTTTTCCCGCTCTCTTCATCTAAAATTTCGTGTACAGTAGCATTTGCGATTTCCCCTCCTGCATCACGGAAGGAAATCCTCATGCTGTCGCCTTTTTCTATTTCCGCTGCCTCTTTTTTATCTATAGCAACTGCAAGATACCAGCTGAAATTATTTATAATCTTTAAAACGTTGTCACCCTTTGAAACCTTTGACATTTTGTAAGGCTTTGTCTTTTTTATTTCTTCAAGGGACGAAAGCGTAAGGGTATCTAGATTTTGAGGAGTGTATTTTTCCTCAAGCCCGTCAAGTCTTGCAGAGAAAACACCGGAGGTTGGTGCTATGACCTCATTAATAAGATTTCCGAGACTTACTTCAAGCGCCTTTTTTTCTTCGTTTAAGGCATTTAAAATTTCCTTACCGTTATTGTTTGTAGCACAGCTTCTTTTGTCAAGAAGTTTTATTATATCATTTTTGTATTCAGATACACGGGTAAAATTACCGTTTCCCGAATATGCTATTACCTGATTTATTTCGTCGCTTATAGAGGTGTCAAGTGCCATTACATCTTCAAATGCACGGCTTTGGAGAGTTTCCTCTAAAGAAGTAATCCTGCTTCCAAGCTCTGTCAGTTTCTTTTTAGAATTTTCGTCCGTTTCGCCGCTCAATATTGCCGCAATCGCAGTTTCTTTTCCTGCTTTTTCACAATCCGCAAGATACGGCTGCAAAACCCCGTCAGCGGGAGCTTTAACCGGGAATTCCTCTTTTATAATCTGCCCCTCTACACTTATCATGTCACGAATCGAGCCACGTGTTACAATTTCGGTGGTATCTCTGTTTGCAAAATAAAAATATACATTCCAGATAAAGAAGAGCATGAGCACTGCACTGCAAATCTTTGATACTGTACGCACTTTTATTTTCTCCACCTTTCACAAACGCAATTTACAACAGTGTCATCATCGTCATGGGAAATCCATTTGATGCTTTCATTTTTTCTAAACCATGTGAGTTGTCTTTTGGCAAGTCGCCTTGTGTTTCGCTTGATAAGCTCTATGCACTCATTTTGGGTCACAAGTCCACCAAAGTACCACAAAACCTCTCTGTATCCAATTCCAAACATTGCAGTCGAATTTTTTGCATCAATTTCGCCGCAAAGAGATTTAACTTCGTCAAACAAACCTTCGCCAATCATTTTTTCCACACGGATATTTATTCTATTATACAAAATTTTTCGGTCAGTTTCAATAGCAAAATACAAATAATCGTATATTTTTTTATTTTTTTTTGAATTTTTGTCCGCCTCGGTCTTGGTTTGTCCGGAAATATAGAAAATTTCAAGCGCTCTTATAACTCTTTTGGTGTCATTTACATGAAGTTTTTTTGCACTTTCAATGTCAATTTCACAAAGCTTTTGGTACATATACTCTGCACCCTTCTCTATAAGCTCATTTTGAAGTCTCTCTCTTATCTCGCCACCGCCCTCAGCATCGGACAGCATAATATTTTCCGAAACCGTGTCAATATAAAGACCTGTGCCTCCGCAAAGAATTGGAATTTTACCTTTTTCATAAACCTTTTTTATTGCTTCATGTGCTAATGCCGCGTAGTCCGATAATGAAAAACTTTCCGAAGGGTCACATACATCAAGAAGATGATGGCAAACCCCGTCCATTTCTTCCTCCGTGGGTTTTGCAGAGCCTATATTCATTTTTCTATATATCTGCATGGAATCGGCGGAGATAACCTCGCCGCCTATTCTTTTTGCAACCTTGATGGCAAGTGCCGTCTTTCCGGACGCAGTAGGTCCTGCTATTATAACCAAAGGTATCATATTACACTATCCTTTTAAACTGCTTTTCTATCTGATATTTTGTCATTTTAAGAATAACGGGTCTGCCGTGAGGGCAGGTAATCTCGCCTTCAATCTCTAAAATGTCCTCAATCAGTTTTTTCTGCTCGGGGTGTGATAAAACCTTTCCCGCCTTAAGAGCCGCTTTGCAGGCAAGGGAATAAAGGGCCTTATCACGAAGCACCGTGATTTTTTCTCTCCCTGCCGAAAGTATTTCGAGCATTTCGCAAAATGCACTTTCAGTATCGGAATAATCGATGTTTTCCGGTATCATTGAAATTTTAACGGTGTTTGCACCAAATTCCTCCGCCTCAAATCCCGCATCAGTAAAAAACTGCTCATTTTCAATGAATACTGACATTTCGCTTCCTGAAAGTTTTATAACCTGAGGCATTAAAAGTGTTTGGGAAGATGCCCCTTTTTCTCTCATTTTCAAAAGTCTGTTATATATTATTCTTTCGTGCGCGGCATGCTGGTCACATAAAATCATTTCATTTCCCACCTCTGCCACAATGTAGGTGTCAAAAAGCTGACCCAAAACCCTGATTTCAGCCTTTTCATTCTTGATTTCATCTTTTACTGCCAAAGGCTCCTTAGGCAAATCGTTCATAATTTCGATTTCCTTTTTAGGTGCAGGCATTATATCGCTTTCCATAACCTTTTGCGGCACATGCAGCTGCACAGGTGCGGGGGTATATGGAATATGCGGCATCGGTCTCATGGTCGGCTTTTCGATTTTAATTTCTTCCATACTGCTCTGTACGGATTTTATCTCGTTTTCAATAAATGGTTTTGCCTTTTTAATGGGAACTTCCATTTCCCTATGCTCCGTAACGCTGTGAAGTGCATTTTTAACTCCCCAGTAAATCGCACCGCTGACTACTCTGTCATCAGCAAATTTAACCTCTAGCTTTGTGGGGTGAACATTCACATCACAAAGCGATGGTGAAATTTCTATATTTAAAACTGCCACTGGAAACCTTCCCGTCATAATTTTGTCTTTGTATGCTTCTCCCAGAGAAAAAGCAAAATTTTTGTTCAAGACACACCTTCCGTTTACAAAGAAAATCTGTCCGTTTCTGTTTCCCCTTGTAATTTCCGCTTTTCCGCAAAGACCTGTTACTTTTACGCCTTCTTCCTCGTATAAAACCTCAACCATGCTGCGTGCCACATCTTTTCCGAGCACCGACCATACTGCATTTTTAAGGTCTCCGTCACCTGGGGTAAAGAAAACTTCCTTTCCCCCCGAAATAAATTTAAAAGAGATGTAAGGCTTTGCAAGTGCAATTTTTCTCAAAATGTCTTCAATAGCACCTGCCTCTGCGGCATCTTTTTTCAAAAACTTCATTCTTGCAGGAGTATTAAAGAATAAATTCTTAACGGTAATTGTTGTCCCTTTGGGGCACCCTGCCTCCTCAGCAGGCATTAAAACTCCGCCCGATACTTCCATCAAAGTTCCGACTTCTCCCTCTTTCGCAGTATAAATCGTGAGATTTGAAACTGCAGCAATCGAATAAAGTGCCTCACCGCGAAAACCAAGTGTCAAAATATTTTCAAGGTCATCGCCTGTTTTAATTTTGCTTGTTGCATGCCTTAAAAACGCAGTAGGTACATCTTCGCGTGCTATACCCTCTCCGTCATCGCATACTCTTATATAAGAAATTCCGCCGTTTTTAATTTCAACAGTAATGCTTTTTGCACCCGCATCAATAGAGTTTTCCACAAGCTCCTTTACAACGGATGCAGGTCTTTCAACCACTTCGCCTGCCGCTATAAGCGCCGCAGTATCGGCTGAAAGTACATTTATTTTTCCCATAAGTGCACCCCTTTAAATCTCGTTTGCTTTTTTTGATAAATCGTATAAAATATTCATGGCCTCAATAGGTGATAAAACATTTACATCAACGGCTTTTATCATGTCTATAATATCCTGCCCCACCATATTTGAAAAACCTATCTGTCCGCCTAAATCTTCTTCCTTTTTCTTTCCTTTTGAAGTAATAACAATTTCTCCGTTTTCGCTTTCGATAGATTTTAAAATGCTTTTTGCACGGTCTGTCACTTCTTTGGGTACACCTGCAAGTTTTGCAACTTCAATTCCGTAACTTTCGTCCGCACCGCCTTTTATTATTTTTCTTAAAAATACGATGTCGTCATCTCTCTTTTTAACTGCAACAGATAAATTTATAACACCCGGCAGTTTCCCTTCAAGTTGCGTAAGCTCGTGGTAATGAGTTGCAAAAAGAGTTTTTGCCCCAAGTTTTTTCGTGCAGTATTCAAGCACTGCCCATGCAATGGAAAGTCCATCATAAGTGCTCGTTCCTCTTCCGATTTCATCAAGTATCAAAAGACTTTTGTCAGTTGCATTTTTTATGATATCCGCAACCTCACTCATTTCTACCATAAATGTACTTTTGCCTGAAAATAAATCGTCAGATGCCCCGACTCTCGTAAAAATCTTGTCACAAACACCTATGCGGCAACTTTTTGCAGGAACAAAACTTCCCATCTGCGCCATAATTACAATAAGTGCACTCTGACGCATGTACGTAGATTTTCCCGCCATATTCGGTCCCGTTATAATAGCCATTTTGTTTCCGTTTCCAAAATATGTGTCGTTAGGTACAAAGAGTGAATTTTTCAAAACCTTTTCAACCACAGGATGTCTTCCGTCACGAATATCAATATCCCCGCTTAAATCAACAATCGGACAAACATAATTTTCCTTTGCTGCAACCTCGCCAAGAGACGCGAGAGCATCAGAAATTCCAACCGCTTCCGCAATTTTTTGTATCTTTGCAGTTTCTGCAGCAACTCTTTCTTTAATGTCGCAAAAAATCTTATACTGAAGCGCAACTATTTTTTCCGATGCACCAAGTACAATTCCCTCAATTTCTTTAAGGCGTGGTGTTATAAAACGCTCTCCGTTTACCACCGTTTGCTTTCTTATGTAGTAATCGGGAACCTTGTCTAAATTTCCGTTTGAAATTTCGATGTAATATCCAAATACACGGTTAAATTTAACCTTGATATTTTTAATTCCTGTTCTTTCTCTTTCTTCATTTTCAACCTCTGCCAAAAATCCGCTTCCGCCTGATTTTGCATCGTTTAGGGCATCAAGCTCTTCGCTGTAGCCTTCTCTTATCATGTCCCCGTCACGAACTGTTGCAGGAGGTTCGTCAACTATTGCTCTTTGCAAAAGTGCAAAAAGCTCATCCATAGTGTCAATCTGATTTGCACACCATGAAAGAAGAGGACTTTGGAAAGCTGAAAGTTCTCTTTTGAGGTCCGGTAAAACTGCCAAAGATTCACGAAGTCTTACCATATCTCTCGCATTGGCACTTCCCATAACTATTCTTCCCATAACTCTTTCAATATCGAGTATGTAAGAGAGAGTGTCACGAAGTTCTTCCCTTTGCCTCATACTGTCTTTCAAAACACCAACCGCTTCATGCCTTTTAGAAATTTCTCCCGTGTTTAAAAGGGGACGAAGCATCCAGTTTCGAAGTGTCCTTTTTCCCATTGGTGTTTTTGTTTTGTCAAGCACCCAGAAAAGTGTTCCCACCTTCCCCTTGTCTGCAAGGCTTTGAATTATTTCAAGATTTTTTATTGCACTCCCGTCAATCAGCATATATTGCTGCGAAGAATAAAACTGTGGTACTTTAATGTGTGTAGGGTCAATTTGCTGGGTTTTTTCAACATAAGACATTGCACCGCCTACCACTCTGATGCACCTATGGTCA
>JAZOQG010000021.1:0-3364 GCA_045656005.1 Clostridia bacterium | reverse complement strand
TTCACTTATTACTTTGAAATATACACAGTCAAACAGTGTTTGCTTTGTTAAAGACGGACAGGCAATAGGAATCGGTGCCGGTCAGCAGTCAAGAATTCATTGCACACGTCTTGCAGGAAGTCGGACTAGCCATGTCGTTCTGTGAGCCAAGGAGTTGAGGATTTAATTTGTCTTCCTAAGACCGCTTGGCCTCCGACTTTGCATCAGAGCCGAGTGCCACATCGCAATTTTTGGAAATCCACTCTGCTTTTTCTTCTCTTGTGAATACCGGAGGTTTAACTTTGAAAATGTTCTGCCATGTACCCTCTGCCAAAACGTCCATATATTCATCAGAAATATAAACGTCAATAGCATTGTCGCGATCTGCTCTCTTAATTCCGTCAACAAACTGGAGCGCGAGCACCTGAGGTGACTGACGCAGCCACCAGTTGTCAGCCTTGTTTCCTGCAAGACGTGTGCAATGAATTCTTGACTGCTGACCGGCACCGATTCCTATTGCCTGTCCGTCTTTAACAAAGCAAACACTGTTTGACTGTGTATATTTCAAAGTAATAAGTGAAATCATAAGGTCGCGTTTCTGCTCAGGAGTTAAAGTTTTGTTTTCAGTAACAACTTCGCCGAAAAGCTCTTCATTAATGTCAAGCTCGTTTCTTCCCTGCTCAAAAGTGATACCAAACACCTGTTTTGTTTCAATAAGCTCGGGTTTATATGCAGGGTCAATTTTTATAACGTTGTATTTTCCGCCTCTTTTGCCTTTTAAAATTTCCAAAGCCGCATCGCTATATGATGGAGCGATAACACCGTCGGAAACTTCTTTTGCAATAAGACGTGCAGTAGCCTCGTCACATTCGTCAGAAAGTGCGATAAAATCACCAAATGAGCTCATGCGGTCTGCACCTCTTGCTCTTGCGTACGCACATGCGATAGGAGAAAGCTCTACATCGTCAACAAAATATATTTTCTTTAAAACATCTGAAAGCGGAAGTCCCACCGCTGCACCTGCGGGTGATACGTGCTTAAAGCTTGTTGCTGCAGGAAGACCTGTTGCCTTTTTAAGCTCAGACACAAGCTGCCAGCCGTTAAAAGCATCAAGTAAATTGATATATCCCGGGTTTCCGCAAAGCACTTCTATCGGTAAATCTCCGTTTTCAAGATAAACTCTTGATGGTTTCTGATTTGGATTGCAACCATATTTTAACTGCATTTCTTTCATTTTCAGCACTTCCTTTAAATTATTTGTTTTTGTTTATGATTCTTGTATAAGTTTCTTCTGTTTCAAGATTTATAAAGCGAACAAAAAGTGATACTTTGTTTTCTTCGTTTAAATTTTCCCAGAGCTTTTTTGAAAATTCGTCGATGTCATTAGGAATTTCCACACTCTTTGGCTCACCCCGATATGAGGGAAGCGGTGAGCCGTCGCCCTGATATGTATGAATAAAATGTCCTTCGCCCGCTCTCGCATTAGTGTATGTAAATGTGTGTCGCTGGCATGAGGATGGGTCACCATCTGCACTTTTAAGAATTGACATTGCGTAATTAAAGTCACCATTTTCCACCTTAATGATACCTGAAATTCTTGGTGTATAATTTGGAGCATCGTCCTCAAATTCTCGTGTACGAAGAGCCTGCTCAAAAGTCATCTGCTGGTTCATAAGGTCGTATATTGTATCTGTCTGGTCGCCGTTTGTTACTATTGTTTTGTTGCCAAGTACTCTTACCGGCGCATAAATAATAAGATGTGGGTCTTCAAGTTTTGAAGGGTCAAAGGCTTCTGTTCTTATTCCTGAGCCCTCTTCAACAAAAACACGGTTACGGCTGTTTACACTTCTGCCCATGATAAAATATGCCGCCACAGCACTTTTCCCGTCTGCCGACTTTCCGAGTACTATACCTCTGCCCGGGTAACTGTTTTTATTTAAATCCTCATATATGTTAACTTTCATACCTATTTCCTCACTTTCTCTCTGCAAACCTTTTCAACTGCTTTTGGAAGAATAATCCATTCAGCTTTTTCCATTACTCTGCGCTGCAAAAGCTCGGGTGTATCCCCCGCCTTAACGGGTACCGCCTTTTGCATAATAATCTTTCCTCCGTCAGGCACTTCGTTTACAAAATGAACTGTAGCTCCCGTAACCTTCACTCCATAATCGAGTGCTGCCTCGTGAACACGAAGTCCGTAAAAACCCTTTCCGCAAAATGACGGAATAAGTGATGGATGAACATTTATAATTCTTTCAGGATATCTCGAAGTAAAACTTTCACTTAAAATGCACATAAATCCTGCCAGAACAATTATGTCAATTTTGTTCTCTTCCAGTAAATTTACAATTTCATCTTCAAAAGACTTTTGCATGTTTGGTTTTTTAATTACAACCGCAGTTTTAATTCCTGCATTTTTTGCTCTTTCCAAAGCGTAAGCATCTTTATTGTTTGAAATAACAAGTTTTATTTCGCCGTTTTTGATTATGCCGCTTTGCCGAGCATCAATCAAAGCCTGTAAATTTGTTCCGCCGCCTGATACCAAAACGGCAATTTTAGCCTTTAGCATATTTCTACACCTTCGCCCTTTACAACCTCGCCTAAAATGTAGGCGTCCTCGCCATTTTCTTTAAGAATGTTTATAGCCTTCTGTGCATCATTTTTGTCTACAACCGCAATCATACCAACACCCATGTTAAATGTGTTAAACATGTCACGTTCGCAGATATTCCCTCTCTTCTGAATAAGCTCAAATATAGGAAGAACACAAACATCATCTCTTTTGATTTTTGCTCCGAGTCCTTCAGGGAAGCTTCTTGGAATATTTTCATAAAAACCGCCGCCTGTAATGTGACTTACTGCGGAAACTGTAACTTCCTCAAAAAGTTTAAGCATTGGCTTTACATATATTTTTGTAGGTGTTAAAAGTGTTTCGAGTATGCTTTTTCCGCCGAGTTGTGCAACAGGTGATTTAATGTCGCTGTTTTCAACATCAAACACTTTTCTTACGAGAGAAAAGCCGTTTGAGTGAACACCGCTTGAAGGAAGAGCTATTATAACATCTCCTTCTTTCATGTTCTTATTATTTAAAACCTTGTCCTTGTCAACAACACCAACTGAAAAACCTGCAAGGTCATATTCGTCCTCAGGATAAAAACCAGGCATTTCAGCAGTTTCGCCACCTACAAGAGAGCAACCCGACTGCACACAGCCCTCCGAGACACCCTCAACTATATCTGCAACTCTTTCCGGAACATTTTTCCCAACTGCTATGTAGTCAAGGAAAATAAGCGGCTTTGCTCCGCAGCAGATAATGTCGTTTACACACATTGCAACACAGTCAATACCTATGGTATTGTGCTTGTCACTCAAAAATGCAAGCTTT
>JAZOQG010000020.1:0-20300 GCA_045656005.1 Clostridia bacterium | reverse complement strand
GCTTAAGCAGTTACGTTAATATCCGAACCCGTTTTTTGGCGGATTTTTTCGTCACTGCTTTGTTAAAATACTCGCAAATACGTCAGTATTAGCTCCGTTTTTGCCTTGCATTGCCTGGAAAAATCCAGACAAAAAATCTTTCTGACCATAAAGCTTTAAAATTTGTGATTTTTCACGGCGGAAGGTCGTAGGAATATTAAATATATTTCAAGACCGACAACACAGAAAAAGCCTGATTTTAAAGCTTTTGGCGGAGTTCGGATACTAACGTAACTGCTTATAAGGAGAATTTATGTCCGTTTACGCAATATCCGATTTACATTTGCCGCTTGGAATAGACAAACCCATGAATGTTTTCGGGCACTTGTGGGAAAATTATGTTGACAGAATTAAAGATAACTGGCAAAGCACCATAAAAGATGATGATACCGTGCTTTTATGCGGAGATTTTTCGTGGGCAACGTATCTTGAAGAGTCAATCGCTGACTTTGAGTTTTTGCACGCACTTCCCGGTAAAAAAATTTTATCAAAAGGCAACCATGATTTTTGGTGGACAACGGCGGCAAAACTTGAAAAATTTAAAGAGGAAAGAGGATATAGTGATATTACCTTTCTTCACAACAACAGTATTTTGGTTGAAGGCATGGCAGTTTGCTGTGCTAGGGGATGGAAATCGCCTTTTGACAAGGATTTTAATAGTGAGGACGAAAAAATTTATGAGCGCGAGCTTTTAAGACTGCGTCTTTCACTTGAAAGCGGGAAAAAACTTTCCGACGATATAATTGTTATGCTTCATTTTCCGCCTGACTATGCGGTGATTGAGGTTATTGAGGAGTTTGATGCGAAAATGTGTATTTACGGGCATTTGCATACAAATTCCGGTTTTGAAAAAAGACTTGATAAAGAAAATTACTTTTTGGTTTCTTCAGATTTTCTTGCATTTGAACCAAAAAAGCTCATATAAATTATGGAGGTAAAACTCATGGAAAAAATAAGAATTGGAATTGTAGGGTACGGAAATTTGGGTAAAGGCGTTGAAAAAGCAGTAAAGCAAAACAGAGACATGGAGCTTTGCGCCATTTTTACAAGACGTGCTCCCGAAAGCCTTAAAACAGACAGCAATGTGCCTGTTATAAGCTGCGATGATGCCGAAAAATACAAAGACAAAATAGATGTGCTTATTCTCTGCGGAGGAAGTGCAACGGATTTACAGGTTCAAGGACCGCAGTTTGCCAAAATGTTTAATACTATTGACAGTTTTGATACCCATGCAAAAATCCCCCAATATTTTGAAAAAGTAAATGCCGCGGCAAAAGAAAGCGGAAATGTTTCAATAATTTCTGTTGGATGGGACCCGGGTATGTTTTCAACTAACCGCCTTTATGCCGAGTGCATTTTGCCAGAAGGCGAAAACTACACATTCTGGGGCAAGGGAGTAAGTCAGGGTCATTCTGATGCCATAAGAAGAATTGAAGGTGTAGAAAACGCGATTCAATATACTATCCCCGTAGAAGAAGCTATAGAAAGAGTAAGAAGCGGAGAAAACCCTGTGCTTACTACGAGAGAAAAACATATAAGAGAATGTTTTGTTGTGCAAAGGAAGGTGCAGACAAGGCAAAAATTGAAAAAGAAATAAAGGAAATGCCTAACTATTTTGCAGATTATGATACAATTGTGCATTTTATTTCTGCAGATGGACTTTCTGCAAATCACAGCAGTATGCCTCACGGCGGATTTGTTATAAGAAGCGGAAAAACTTTGGGCGGTAACAACCATATAATTGAGTATTCCTTAAAGCTTCAGTCAAATCCTGAATTTACTTCAAGTGTTCTTTTGTGTTATGCGAGAGCGGCTTTCAGAATGAGCAAACAGGGGATGTGTGGTGCGAAAACTGTGTTTGACGTAGCGCCTGCACTCCTTTCGCCAAAGAGCGGAGAAGAGCTTAGAGCAAACTTACTTTAAGGAGAACTAAAATGCAAACCAAAATATTAAAGTCTGTAAATAAACTTTTCAAAGCGCCTGTGCATCCCTTCAATCTCAACAATGAAGGGAAGAAAAGCTATGCCCTCTGGCAGTATGAGCAGGGTGAGAGAACTATTGAATTTTTTATTCAGAAGTATGATATCAAAGAAATGTTTGAGGGAAAAACAGTTATAGATATCGGCTGCGGCGCAGGCGGTAAAAGCATTTACTATGCTTCCTGCGGTGCAGAAAAAGTTTATGGACTTGAAATTTTGGAAAAGTACAGGGAAGAGGCTATGGCGCTCGCAGAAAGTGTCGGCATGAAAGAAAAGTTTGAGTTTGTAACGGGTGACAGTGCCGACCTACCGTTCGGTGACAATGTGGCTGACACAATAATTGTAAACGATGCCATGGAGCATGTAGGAAACCCTGAAAAAACAATATCGGAAATGCTTCGTGTACTAAAAAAAGGAGGAAAAATTTATATAAATTTCCCTCCTTATCATCATCCCTTCGGTGCGCATTTAAGCGATGCAGTTTATATTCCATGGGTACATCTTTTCTTTTCTGAAAAGACGCTTATATCCGGCTACAAAGACCTTGTGAAAGATTTACCCGACGGTGCTGACAGAATAAATTTCCGCATTTCGAAAAACGAAAGCGGAAAAGAGTATTTCTCATATATAAACAAAATGACAATAAAACGTTTTAAGAAAATACTTAAAGGCATGAAAATTAGCACTGCATATTACAGAGAAGTTCCCTTGCGGGGTTTTTTGTCACCTTTAACAAAATTTCCTCTTCTGAAAGAAATGTTTGTTAAAATGGTTGTATGCGTTATTGAAAAGAATTAGTTTTTGCCGAGAGTTTTGAGGCACTCTTTAACCAAAAGCTCAATTATTTCATCACGTTCAACACGGTTTAAAAGACCACGGGCATTCTGGTGGCTTGTGATATATGTGGGGTCTCCTGACAAAAGGTAACCCACTATCTGGCTTGTAGGGTCATATCCCTTTTCCACCAATGCCTCATAAACAGTTGAAAGAATGTCAAGAATCTGGGCACTTCTGTCAAGCTGTGGGGTATATTTCATTGTATTATTTTCCATAGTAACACATCCTTATATTTCGTTAATTATATAATAACCTAAATTGTGTCACATTTCAAGGGTTTTTATATTACAATGCTATTAAAAATTTGTGAATTTATGCTATTTTGAGGATTAATTATTTTATTTTTGAAAAAATACTTGACAAATTATAAAAAGCGGTGTATAATAGCTATTGCGTTTGAAAGAAAACTTAATATGGCGGTTTAGCTCAGTTGGCTAGAGCAAACGGTTCATACCCGTTAGGTCGGTGGTTCAAGTCCACTAGCCGCTACCAGAAAAAAGCACTTCTGATGAAGTGCTTTTTTCAACGATATAAATTCTTTGCGGAATTTGCGATATGCCTTCGGCGTGATATATTACTGTGTAATGCGATATGTCCCTTCGGGACGAGTAAATGAATTTGTATCATATCGCAACGAAACGAAGTGGAGTTATATCGAATTTGCAAAGTAAATATATCGCACGAGCGCGAGCGAGTATATCGTCAAAATACACCCCTTTACATTTAAAGAAATATATGCTAAAATATACAAAAAACCAAAGGAGCAACACATGAAAATATTTATAGCAATAGATTCATTTAAAGGCAGTTTAAGTTCCATGCAGGTAGGGCAGGCTGCGGCAGAAGGATTTAAGAGAGTTTTTCCTGATGCCGACATTTTAGTAAGTCCCGTGGCAGACGGTGGAGAAGGCACTACTGAGGCTCTTTGTGAAGGCATGGGCGGCAGATGGGAAAGCGTTAAAGTTTCAGACCCTTTGGGGAGAGAAATTACTTCCAGATATGCTATATTGGAAAAAAGCAAAACTGCTATTATCGAAATGTCTGCGGCGGCAGGGATTACGCTTATAAGTGACGAAGAGAGAAATCCTTTAAATACCACAACTTATGGTGTTGGGCAGATGATTTTGGATGCGATTGAGAAGGGATGCAGAAATTTCCTTATAGGAATTGGCGGCTCTGCAACAAATGACGGCGGTGTAGGAATGCTTCAGGCGCTCGGCTTTAAGCTTTGCGATAACAAAGGAAATGATATTCCTTTTGGAGCGAAAGGGCTTGAAAAGCTTTGCAAAATTGACAACAAAAATGTTTTGCCCTATCTTTCAGAGTGCACTTTTAGTATTGCCTGCGACGTTACAAATCCTCTTTGCGGAGAAATGGGTTGCAGCGCGATATATGGTCCTCAAAAGGGTGCAGACGAAGAAATGATAAAGGACATGGACAGGTGGCTTTCAAATTATGCCGTTCTTGCAAAAAGCATTAACCCTTCGGCTGACGAGAATGCAAAAGGTGCAGGTGCGGCAGGCGGAATGGGATTTGCATTTATGTCATTTTTAAATGGTGAACTTAAAAATGGAATAGAGCTTGTGTTAAAAGAAACAAAAGCAGAAGAAAAAATGAAGGACTGTGACCTTGTTATAACAGGAGAAGGCAGACTTGACGGGCAAAGTGCTATGGGTAAAGCACCATGCGGGATTTCAAAAATTGCGAAAAAATATAATATCCCCGTAATTGCTTTTTCTGGTGCGGTAACAAAAGATGCCACTGAGTGCAACCAAAATGGAATTGATGCATTTTTTCCGATTTTACGAAGTGTATGCACTTTGGACGAGGCAATGAAAGAGGAAAATGCAAGAGAAAATATGATGGACACAGCCGAGCAGGTTGCAAGACTTATAAATATATATAAGAAGAAATAAAAATGGAACTATGTGGAAAATAAATCGCTTTTCCAGGCGGCAGTTTGGTTATTTTGTAAAAAAATAGCCAAACTGCATTTTTTTGCTTGATTATTAGAAGCGTTGGGAGTATAATTATTTTCGGTGCGTTTTTAAAATAAAAAATTGAAGGGTTGGTATGTATGAAAGGTTTATGTCCAAAGCTGTTTGAGTGTATGAAATCATATTCAAAAGAGCAGCTTATAAAAGATATAATTGCGGGTATAATTGTTGCAATTATTGCACTTCCGCTTTCAATCGCTCTGGCGCTTGCATCAGGAGTAGGACCTGAAGAGGGGCTTTACACTGCTATTGTAGCAGGCTTTGTAATTTCATTCCTTGGCGGAAGCCGCGTGCAAATAGCAGGACCTACTGCCGCTTTTGCAACTATTGTTGCAGGAATTGTTGCGGCAAACGGAATGGGCGGTCTTGCCATAGCTACCATAATGGCAGGTATAATATTGGTTATTATGGGACTATGCCGACTCGGCTCTCTTATAAGATTTATACCACACACAATTACAACAGGATTTACGGGCGGCATCGCGGTTACAATTGCAATAGGTCAGCTTAAGGACTTTCTTGGTCTTACGTTTACACATTCCCCCGTTGAAACTATGGAAAAAGCCGCAGAGGTTATAAGTACGATAGGAACATTTAATGTAGAGGCTTTTTTAATTGGTATGCTTTCATTATTTGTTTTAATTATTACGCCAAAGTTTTTAAAGAAAATTCCTCCGTCACTTATTGCGATTTTGGTAAGTTCACTTGTGGTAGGACTTTTTAAGATGAATGTAAATACGATAGGTGACCTTTACACCATTTCTTCATCACTTCCTGCATTTACATTGCCCGATTTTACTCTTGACAACATTATAAAACTGTTACCCGATGCCTTTACGATTGCACTTTTGGCAGGTGTTGAGTCACTTTTATCCTGCGTTGTGGCAGACGGCATGATTGGAGATAAGCATAATTCAAACATGGAGCTTATAGCTCAAGGTGCAGGTAACGTTGCATCTGCACTTTTTGGCGGAATTCCTGCAACGGGAGCTATTGCAAGAACTGCGGCAAACATTAAAAACGGCGGAAAAACACCAATTTCAGGAATGGTGCACGCAGTAGTACTTCTTGTAATTTTGGTTGTTTTAATGCCTTATGCATCGCTTATTCCAATGCCTACAATTGCGGCAATACTCTTTGTTGTTGCATACAACATGAGCGAATGGAGAGGTTTTGTTAAAATATTCAAAACTTCACCTGTAATTGACATATTAATTTTGATGATAACATTTATATTTACCGTCGTGTTTGACCTTGTTGTGGCTATTTGCGTAGGTCTTGCAATCGAAATCTTTATCAACAAATTGTTTTTCAAAAAAGTTAAATAAAAAGCAAAAAGATTTTGTTATACAAAATGTATGGCAAAATCTTTTTTGTTGCTTTTATATATTATATTTGGTATAATTATAAAAAACTATACTTTCAGGAGATAAAATATGGGTAAGCTTTGCTTTAAAACAAGGAATAACACTTCTCCCCAGGGAAAACCCAGGGTTTATTTTACGTGCCATAAAAAGGACTTTAGCAAATACTTTGACGAAATATCCGACTTGATTTTAAAAAATCAGAATTGTTGTGTTTACTATTATGACGATGTTGACAGTGTTACCGGAGAAGAAAGAGAACTTGACTTATCGCAAATGCAGCTTTTTGTAATTCCCGTAACGCAGAATTTTTTAGACAAGGGGTGCAGTGCATACGATTTTGACTTTAAGTATGCCATAAAAAACCATATACCCGTACTTCCTGTTCTGAGCGACGGAAAGCTTACGAAACTTTTCAACCAAAAGTGCGGAAATTTGCAGTATCTTTCGAAAAATGATACCGATGAAACTGCAATTTCATTTTATACAAAATTCAGAAACTTTCTAAGCTCTGTTTTAATCGGTGACGAGCTGGCGGCAAAAATAAGAGCGGCTTTTGATGCATATGTGTTTTTAAGTTACCGTAAAAAGGACAGAAAATATGCACAGGAGCTTATGCGCCTTATACACAAAAATGAGTTTTGCAGAGATATTGCAATATGGTACGACGAATTTCTGGTGCCCGGTGAAAACTTTAACGATGCAATTTCCGATGCAATGAAAAAAAGCAAGCTATTTGCCATGGTTGTAACACCAAACCTTGTAAATGAAGAAAATTATGTTATGACAACTGAGTATCCCATGGCAAAGGAAAGCGGTATGCCTCTTCTGCCTGCTGAAGCGGTTGCAACAGACAAAGCGGCACTTAGGGAAAAATTTAAAGACATTCCCGAGTGTACTGACATACATAACAGTAAAATGCTCGCGGCATCTCTTACAGAGGGTCTTAAAAATATTGCCGTAAGAACAAATGATGCATCGCCCGAGCATAACTTTTTTATAGGCCTTGCGTACCTTACGGGCATAGATGTTGAGGTTGACCACAAAAGAGCGGTAAGCCTTATTACATTTGCGGCAGATAAGGGACTCGGGGAAGCGGCTAAAAAACTTGCCAATATGTATAAAATAGGCGAAGGTGTTTCAATAAATTATAACAGTGCAGTTAAATGGCAGCAAAAATACTGCGATATTTTAAAAGATGCGTGGAATAAAAGCCAGGGGGATGCTGACAGACAAAAGTATTTTTACGCAAAACAAGAACTTTACAATCTTTATGCTAATCTGGAAAGACATGAGGAAGTAATAAAAATTGCAAACGAGCTTCTGGAAGAGGGAAAAGCTCATGTAAAAACCCGCAAGGAAGGGGTGTTTTTGCTTGAAGTAATAAACAGGCTTGCCCGTTCGCAGAAAAGGCTTCGCCGCCATGAAGAGGCGGAGAGGAATTATAAAGAATGTATGCGGGCATACGAGGAGCTTCAAAAGAAGTATCCGGGAGAGTACGACAACAGTCTTTCTACAATATATAATAACCTCGGTAATTTGTGGCAAACTTTAAAAAGATTTGACGAAGCGGAAGAGATTTATTTAAAGGCATTGGTTATCAGAGAAAAGCTCGTCGAGGAAAAACCCGGAGAGTACGACGGAAGCCTTGCAACTTTATATAATAATCTGGGCTCACTTTACCGCGATATTAATAAATATGACAAGGCGGAAGAGTTTTTTGAAAAGAGTTTACAGATAAGGGAACGTCTTTCAAAAAACGAAACCCGCTATTCGCTCGACCAGCTTGGGGATGCATATTCACAGCTTGCGGGAATTTACGAGGATACTGAAAGATATGGCGAAAGCGAAGCGAGAAAGCTCAAAGCCTTTGAAATAAGGAAAAAGCTGGCGGCAAAAAACCCTACTTTATACGAGGGGGATTTAGTTGCAAGCTACAATGGTTTAGGGTATTTGTACAGGCAGACTGAAAGATTTGCCGAGGCAGAAAAAATGTACCTTGAAGCATATAAAATAAACGAACGGCGCAAAAATGAAAATCCTGCAGTTTTTGAGCAAAATTATGCATCGAGTTGTCATAATCTTGGTCTCTTATACAACAAGATAAAAAAGTATGATTTGGCGGAGGAATACTATAAAAAAGCCATTGAAATACGAGAGCGGCTTTACAGGGAGGCAGAAGAGGTTTATGAAGGAGTGCTTTCGGCAAGCTATGCACAGATGGGGCATAATCTCCGAGCGCTTAAAAGGTTTGATGAAGCGGAATCATTTTATCAAAAAGCCCTTGAAATCGATAAAAAACGCTGTGAACGAACACCAGGGGTCTATGAAAGCCACCTGGGAACATCTTATGGGAACCTGGGAGATATATATAAAGACAGGCGTATGTTTGGCAAGGCGGAGGAGCTTTACTTAAAAGCGGTAGAGATAAAAGAAGAGCTTGCGAAAAAAGACCCTGTGACTTACGGAACTACACTGGCTATTTGGTATAATAGCATAGCCTTGCTTTATTCAGACACGAACAGAAGAAAAAAAGCAATAGATTATTATCTTAAAGCTATAGAGATTAAAGAGAGACTCGTGGTGGAAAATCCTTCTGTTCATGAAGGGGGACTTGCAACATATTACGCAAATATAGCAGTGGATTACAAAAACGAACAGCAATATGAAGATGCAGAAAAAATGTATCTTAAGGCTTTGGAAATAAGGGAGAGGCTCTGCAGAAATAATCCCGATGCTCATTCGTCAAACCTGGCTTTAACTTACAATAATATCGGATTCTTTTATAAAAAAATCAATAAATTAAGAAATGCAGAGGATTATTATTTAAAATGTATCAGCATCAGGGAAGAATTATGCAAAAAATTTCCTAAAGTTTACGGGGAGGGGTTGCGTATAACATACGATAATCTGGCATATTTATATATTGATACAAAAAAATATATAAAAGCAGTAAAAATGTTTATCAGAGCATCAACGAGGGGACGTACTGCTAAAAATCTTGATTACAGTATAAATGGTTTGGCAAAATCTATAATAAAGCTTGCAGAGGTGCTTCCGAAAAATAAGAAAAATATTTTTGTGTACATGTTTAAAAATATTTTGGCATACTTTTTATACAAAATTGCAATTTTTATGCAAGAGAAGATATGCGCAAGAAGTGAGCAACTTTTTGAGGATGATCTTATAATAAGCTATGAAAGTTTTGCATCGTTTGCTGATAAGCGTAAATTTAAAAAAAGTGCGGCTCAGCTTTATATAAAAGGCATAAAGGTACGAAAAGCACAAAGCATAAAAAATCCTCTTAAGTATGAAAATAAGCTGGCGATAGATTTAAACAGTCTAGGAGAATTTTACGAGAAATGGAGAAAGGATTTTGAGGCAATTGAGTGCTATGCAAGAAGCATTCAGATAAGAGAAGAGGCATATAAGAAAAACGGGGCTTACCGTGACCGCCTTGCAGTAGATTATAATAATCTTGCATTGTATCTTGAAAATCTTGGGAGACTTGATGAAGCAGAGACGTTTTTTATAGAATCTATGAATTTAAATCGCGAGATTGGAAAAGAGAGGAAACTAGATCTTGCAATCAATTACTATAACCTGGGATGTTTGTACTATGATAAAAAGGATGCTGAAAAAGAAGTAGAGTATTTTAAAAAGGCACTTTATCTTTTCAAAGAGCTAGCAAAGGAAAATCCTCAAAAGTATAACGAAAAGGTAACAAAGACGGAAGAACGTCTTAAAAATGCAGAGGGAAGGCTCAAGGAGGTGCAAAAATGATTATATTATCAAAAGTTTTGCTAGCAATTACAATAGCCGTGGCAATATTTCTTATAAACTCACGCAAAAAGAATAACTTGAAAATAGGATATGTAATAATTTCGGGAGTTTTTCTTTCGGTATGGGCGGCGATGGCGCATATTGGGAGTGCATGGATTTACAGTAATCAGACACCGCCCTTTTTCCTTTCGCTTTTGCAAAGCATTCAGGTTATGACGGCAGGCTTTGATTTTAAAAATATTTTTGAAACCTTTGAATCCTCAAAAGAAACATATTTTTATATTGCATTTATATTTACATTAGCACCCGTTTGCACATTTGGTTTTGTTTTATCTTTCTTTGAAAGATTTACATCTTTTTGCAAATTTGCTTTGAAAAGAAATCAGGATGCATACATAATGTCAGAAATTAACGAAAAGTCTGTGACATTTGCGAAAAATATAAGAAAAGAAGACAAAAACGTACTTGTTATATTCAAAAAAGACAAAGAAAATCCGTTTTATCAGGATGCAGTAAATCTGGAAGCAGTATTTTTTGAAAAAAGTGTGAAGGACATTTCCCTTAAAATGAGAGGGGCAAATGCTAAAAATTTCTTTTTCGCAATAGGAGAAAGCGAAAGTGAAAATTTAGAAACGGGCCTTTCGCTTATAGAAAAGCACAGAGAGAGACAGGGCACGGAAATTTATATTTTTTCAAGCTCGAAAGTCGGTGGAATTTTAATAGATTCTGCGGACAAGGGACTTTCGAAGGTCAGAAGAATTAATGAAATGCGTCAGCTTGCATATTCTGAAGTATGCAATGCGTCACCTGACAAGTCAGTTGTTTGCGCAAGTAAAAACGGCGAAATTTCTGTGTTAATTTTAGGCATGGGAGGATATGGAACAGAGTTTTTGAAAAGTGTGCTCTGGTGCGGTCAGCTTCCAGGATACACACTTAAAATTCATGTTATAGACGAAAAAGAAAATAGAAAAGCCGCATTTCATGAAATGTGTCCCGAAATAATTGACAAAAATGAAAATAGTGACATTGGGGAGAGTTGTTACAGTCTGAAATTTTATGAAGGCGTAAATGTAGGTGACGACACTTTTGAAGAGATTATAAAAAGTATCGGCAATGTAAGTCTTGCTTTCATTTCCCTTGGTGATGACGGAAAGAATATAGAAACTTCTATAAATTTGCGCACTATAATGACAAGATGTGGCATAAATCCAGTTATAAAATCAGTTGTTTACAGTAGCGAAAAGCATACGCTCCTGTCAAAACAAAGTCTTACAAACTATAAAAACCAAAGCTATAATATTTCTTTTATTGGAAGTCTTTCGGAAAGGTTTTCTCCGAAAGCAATTATGACACCTGAAATCGAAAAAAGTGCAATGGAGCATCATTTAAGCTATGTATCGGTTTGTGCCAAAATAAAGGCAGAGGAAGATGGTGTGTCCTTTGAAGAAGCATTTAATAAAATGAAGGATGAAGAGATTGCAAAGTTCAATAAATATGAATATTTCAGAGATTCTTCTGCAGCTTCTGCGATTTACAGATCTTATTTTAGAGGGAAAAACTTCGAGGACAAAGAAACTTTAAGCATATATGAACACATGAGATGGAACGCATATATGCGATGCGAAGGTTATGTTTTCGGAGAAGTAAGAGACGATATCGCGAAAACCCATCCTGACCTTGTGCATTTCAGGGAGCTTTCAAAAGCTGACATTGATAAGGATAGGGAAATGGTAAAAATGAAGTAACTAAAAAAGCATCGACATAGTCGATGCTTTTTTGAGTAACAATTTATTGTTTTGTTTTAATAACTTTTAATTTTTTAATTCTTTCTTCTTCGTTTTCTGAAGAATTAATATAAATTTCTTCGGCTTCTTGTTGGGCTTTGCAAAGTATTTGGACTGCATCGGTAACTGCGTTAAATAATTTAAAATACATGGTTTTATAATCAGGCATAACAAATTCTCCTTTGTAAATAAAAAATGCGCCCACCAAAGCGAGCGCACAAAAACGCAAACTCCGATA
Source organism: Clostridia bacterium (assembly GCA_045656005.1). Classification (GTDB taxonomy): domain Bacteria; phylum Bacillota; class Clostridia; order UMGS1883; family UMGS1540; genus JAZNQN01. The sequence continues at coordinate 8,279 of JAZOQG010000020.1, read as the reverse complement.
GTCGCCAAACTAACTTAAACGGAAATTGAGAATGTTCTACAAACCATCTAATGGAGCTTGCATTTTTAACAGTTCCAATGATGATTTGCAGAAAAAGGGTATAATATTCCCTAAAAATAAAAATATTCTTATTTCTTTAATATTAAAGTTAGCTTGGCAATAATTATAATATCACATTTTTTATATTTTATCAATAGAAATTTAGAAAAAAGGAGAAATGCAAAAAAATAACAATAATTAAGCCGTCACGAAAGTGACGGCAATGGTTATCTTGATTTTTCTGCGTTTTGTTTAGCGGTGTTAATGGATGAGATGAGCATTTTTCGAATAACGCCGCATTTATGTATGGTATCTGAAATATCAGATAAGATTTTAGCTCTTTGCATAAGTTCAAGCCAGTATTCCGTTTCATAGCATTCTTTTAAGGAGATTTGGAGCTTTGATATAAAATCAGCCTTACTATGAGCATATTTTGCTTCTCTTATGTTAGCACCAATGCTTGTGGCACTTCTTTCTAATTGATTAACAATAGAATAATGTCCTTTGATATTATCGCATAAATTTAATATTTCAACAGAAAAATCCATAGAAAGATTTGCTAATTTGTTCTCTTGCATATAAAACACCTCATTTGTATTATACCACAAAACCAAAACATTTCAATAATGAAATCGCTCGTTTCGCTCACGATGAAATCCAAACAAGTTTGGATGAAATCAAAGCCTTTGGTCTTTGATGAAATTAAATCCGTCCAAATATCCCGACGTAATCGGATTTCATCACGTAGTGATTTCATCTGCGAAGCAGATTTATTCCGTCTGCAAGACGGATTTAGTTGAAAAAACCGCTAACTTTGTATCAAAGTTAACGGTTTTTTCTGGCTGCGGGACTAGGATTCGAACCCAGACAAAGTGAGTCAGAGTCACTCGTGCTACCTTTACACAATCCCGCAACGTGCGAAATATATTATAACTCTAAATTCTTAATTTGTCAACACTAAATTATAAAAAAAATCAATTTTTTTATTTCACGGTTGACTTAATCTCTTTTTAATGATATTATTAACGTATATTTGATAAAACTATACAAAGTTTGGTGAATTTTTATGGACATAAAAAATATTTATCTTGAATACAGATGCCCCAGATGGGAGGATTTTCCTGAAATTGAGCTTTATATGGACCAGGTTGTAAGTATTCTCGAAAATAATCTTGAGATTTTTTCGAGAAACGAAAAAATTATAACACCTGCCATGATAAATAACTACGTTAAGCAGAAAATAGTAAAACCACCGATAAAAAAGAAATATGACAGAGTACATCTTGCATACCTTTATGTTGTGTGCATGCTCAAAAGATTTATGCCGATAGGTCAGATTTGTGATGGTATGGCCTTTGTACTTAAAAAATACAAAATTCCCGAGGCGTACAATCTCTTTTGCGATGAAGTTGAAGAGGCTATTTCAGCCATTTTTGAAGGTGGTAAGGTAAGCTCCAATGAAAACAAAAGTCCCGAGGACCTTATCATTCGTTCTGTTGCAAGAGCGGTGGGAAATCTTACTTATGCAAATTATATGATTGGAAATACAAAAAATGAAACGAATTAATTCGTTTCATTTTTTTGTATCATTTTTTAGTTCGTGGAGAAACTTACTTAAGAAACATATCGCCAACTTTAAAAACTGTTCCTGCACCCATTGTAATTACAAGGTCGCCTTCTTTTGCGTTTTCATTTAAAAAGTCAACGCAGCTTTCAAAGTCGGGGATATATACTGCCCCTTCGATATCGCCTGCAAGCTGTTTTGAAGAAACAAGACCAGTATCGGGTTCTCTTGCAGCATAAATATCAATTATTATAATATTTATATCGCAACTTAAAGCATCTATAAAGTCGGGATAAAGTGTTTTTGTTCTTGTATAGGTGTGAGGTTGGAAAACGCACCATATATTATTGAAATTCATTTTTTTGGCAGTTGACAATGTTGCGCGGATTTCTGTCGGGTGATGGGCATAATCGTCTATCACGGTGACACCGTTTTTTTCGCCTTTTTTCTGAAATCTTCTGTCAACACCGCCATAGGAAAGAAGTCCTGCCTGAATTTTTTCAAATGGTAGACTCAAATATCTTGCGGCGGCAATTGAACAGATTGCGTTTGACACGTTGTGCATTCCGGGGACGGAGAGGCACACTCTACCGAGAAGTTTTCCTTTTTCAAAGACGTCAAACTCGCCACAGCCACGCTCATTTAAAATAATATTTTCCGCTTTATAATCCGCATTGGTTTCGATGGAGCAACTTATCACATTTTTGTTTATTCCTTCCACTGTGCGGCAAACATTTTCGTTATCTATGTTTGCAACAACTGCGCCGTCATCAGGGGTTAGGAGGGCAAGTGAGCGAAAAGTGTCAATTATATGGTCGAGACCTGAGAAGTAATCAAGATGGTCTTCTTCTACATTCAAAATTATGCTTATATATGGGAAAAACTTTAAAAAGCTCTGGTGATATTCACATGCTTCACAAAGAAAATAGTCGCTTTCGCCAACCCTTATATTCCCGCCTATTGCAGGCAGTTCTCCGCCGATTGAAATTGTGGGGTCACATTCTGACGAAAGCATAATATGTGACATCATTGAGGTTGTTGAGGTCTTTCCGTGAGTTCCCGAAACTGCAACTGCGTATTTAAAATATTTCATAACACTTCCGAGAAGCGTGGGGCGCTCTATCATTATGACGCCTTGTCTTTGTGCCTCCATATATTCAGGATTATCGGGATGAATAGCCGCAGTATATACAACTAAATCGCAATTTCTGATATTATCAGCACTGTGTCCTATGTAAATTTCGGCACCCATATTTTTTAATTTTTTTACAATATGTGTCTCGGTTATATCGGAGCCTGACACTTTGTATCCGCGACCAAGCATTATCTCAGCGAGACCGCTCATGCTTATGCCGCCTATTCCGATAAAGTGAATTTTCCCGTTTTCAGGTATTTTTCCAAGGTCAAAGGTGTTCAAAAACTGTCATTCCTTTCATAAAAAAATATGACTTTATTTACATTATACACCTTTTTTGAAAAAAAACATATACTTTATTAAAAAATTTCTTGAAAAATTTTAAAAAGTCTGTTAGAATATAATTAAGGTTTATTTTCTATAAGGTAAATAAGCGATATTATACACAGGAGGCGTTAGGTATGGAAATCACGGATATCCGAATCAGAAAAATGAATTCTGAGGGTAAGATGAAGGCTGTGGTCTCGGTAACGTTTGACGAAGCACTTGTTATTCATGACATCAAAGTTATTGAGGGACAAGACAAGGTATTTATTGCTATGCCAAGCAGAAAAACACCTGACGGTGAATTCAAGGACATTGCACACCCCATCAATGCCCAAATGCGTGAAAAACTCCAGAGTGCAATCATTGCTGCTTATGAAATGGCAGAGGATGCTCCCTCGGAAAACGCGGGCGAGTAATGCCTGGGTGCAAAAAGGCAAGTTAATTCTTGCCTTTTTTGACGTATTTTGACCATGCCGCTAAGCGGCAGTAAGGAGATTATATATGAATAATAAAGCAGCTGTAATAATGGCAGCAGGAAAAGGCAGCAGAATGAAGTCCGCTCATTCAAAGGTAGTGCAGAAGGTGGCAGGAGAAAGTATGGTGTGCCACGTTGTGAGAGCCGTAGGGAAAATGGGAGTGGAAAAAGTTATCGCAGTTGTAGGACACAAAATGGAAGAGGTTAAGTCTGTTTTGGGAGATAAAATAGTTTATGCCCATCAGACAGAGCTTCTCGGAACAGGTGACGCAGTAATGCGTGCCTTCGAGTTTATTGGTGATGAAACGGAGCACGTTGTTATTTTGTCGGGAGACGCTCCCCTTATTACTGAAAAAACTTTAAGTGAATCATTTGAGTTTCACGAGAAAAATGGTTTTAGCTGCACAGTTTTCACAGCCACTTTGCCTGATGCGGCAAGATACGGAAGAATTATTAAAAACGACAAAGGCGAGCTTTTGAAAATAGTAGAGTTTGCTGATGCTACCGACGAAGAAAAGGAAATCCGCGAAATTAACGGCGGAATGTATTGGTTTAGGGCGACAGACCTTAAAGATGCTTTGTCGAAAATAGATAATAATAACGCCCAGGGCGAATATTATCTTACTGATACAATTGATGTTTTAAAAAGGGAAGGAAAGGGAGTAGGTTGTTTTGAGGTTTCCGACCCTGATGAAATACTCGGAGTTAACACAAAACTTGAGCTTACAAAAGTTGATGCCATAATGCGCAGAAGAATAAATGAAGCTCATGCTTTAAACGGAGTATACTTTCAGAACATTGAAAATACTTTTATAGGACCTGATGTTATAATTGAAAGCGATGCTGAAATTTTGTCGGGCACAATTTTGAGCGGAAAAACAAAAATTTGTGCTGACTGCGTTATAGGTCCAAACTCAAAAGTTGTGGATAGTTTTGTAGGAAGAGGTTCAAAACTTGACAATACGGTTGCACTTTCCTGCAATATCGGAAACGACTGCAACATTGGTCCTTTCACCTATATAAGACCCGGAAGCATAATCGGCAACGGATGCAAGGTGGGAGACTTTGTTGAAATAAAAAATGCAGTTTTGGGTGACAAAACAAAAGCGTCGCATTTAACTTATGTTGGTGATGCTGATGTCGGAAAAGGAGTAAATTTCGGCTGCGGAACCATTACGGTAAATTACGACGGAAAGAAAAAACACAGAACTACTATCGGTGACAAGGCATTTATAGGCTGTAATACAAATTTGGTATCGCCCGTAAATGTAGGAGATGGTGCATATATTGCGGCAGGCTCTACAATTACTGATGAAGTACCCGAGAAAACTCTTGCCATTGCCAGAGCAAGGCAGGTTATAAAAACTAACTGGAAGGATAAAAGGGAGGAAAATTAAAAATGATTACACACGGAAAAGACATCAAAATTTTCACCGGAAACGCAAGCAAAAAATTAGGTGAAGAAATTGTTGAAGCACTTAAGAAAAAGGTTGCTGAGTACAAAATTACAAATCTTCCGTCAGGAGAAAGCATGGTGGGAGAAATTTCCCTCGGTAAAGCTGAAGTAGGAAGTTTTAGTGATGGTGAAATTTTTGTAAATACATACGAAACTGTTCGCGGAAGCGACGTGTTTATTGTTCAGTCAACTTGCGAACCCGTTAATAATAACCTTATGGAACTTCTTATTATGATTGATGCTTTCAAAAGAGCATCTGCAGGAAGAATAACAGCGGTTATTCCCTATTACGGATATGCACGTCAGGACAGAAAATCAAAGGCACGCGATCCGATTTCAGCAAAACTTGTTGCTGACCTTCTTACAAGTGCAGGAGCTGACCGTGTTCTCACAATGGATTTACATGCTCCCCAGATTCAGGGATTTTTCAACATTCCTCTTGACCACCTTTTGGGTGTACCTCGTCTTTATCCTTACTTTAAAGAGAAATTTAAAGACGACCTTGATGATGTTGTTGTAGTATCTCCTGACTTCGGAAGTGTTACAAGAGCTAGAAACTTTGCAAGAGGACTTGATGCACCTATTGCAATTATCGATAAGAGAAGACCGAAGCCAAATGTTGCAGAGGTTATGAACATAATCGGTGACATTAAAGACAAAAGATGTATTTTGGTTGATGATATGATAGATACTGCAGGTACAATTACTCACGGTGCACAGGCACTTATAGACCGTGGTGCAAAAGAAATTTATGCGTGTTGTACACACCCTGTTCTTTCAGGCCCTGCAATCGAAAGAATTGAAGCTTCTCCTATAAAGGAACTTGTTGTGCTTGACACAATTGAACTTCCCGCAGAGAAGAAAATTGACAAAATTGTTACTCTTTCCGTTGCTGACCTTTTTGCAGAGGCAATCAAGAGAGTTTATGCGGATATTTCCGTAAGTCCGCTTTTTAATTAATTTTTGGAGTGAACGTTTATTAATAAGGAAGAAAAAATTTTCAGAGCCCACATTTTGGATAAGCATGGCGACTGCTTTAATAAAAATTTTAAAACAGTTACAAGGTTTTTGAATTTGAATGAGCAGACAGTTGTGGGAGGAATGAAAAACGAGTTTTATGCTCCCTTTAAAATGTGGGGCGGATATGAAGATGCCGAAAGAAAAATCCTTTGCTTTTATCCTGACTGGGATGAGGGGGATATGGCAGACTTTCTTAAAATAATAAAGGTTTCTCATAGCGGATACAAAAAGCTTTCTCACAGAGATTATCTTGGGAGCATACTGTCCCTTGGAATAAGCCGTGACGCAGTGGGCGATATTCTGGTGGCAGACGATTTTGCTCAGATTATAGTAAAAAGTGAGATGGCGGATTTTATAGAGCTTAATTATAATAAAGCAGGCAGAATAAATCTTCAGGCTGAAATTCTGGGTATAGAAGAGATTGAAATTCCCGAACAGAAAATAAGAGAGGTTGCAGACAGTGTTTCCTCTCTTCGGCTTGATGCTTTGGTTTCGTCTGCTTTTTCGCTTTCCCGAGGGAATGCCGCCGCATTTATTTCGGCAGGCAGTGTGTATGTAAATGACGTCCTTGTGCAAAAAGCCGACTTTAAGGTTTCGGAAGGTGACAAAATAAAGGTGCACAGAAAAGGAAGAGCGGTCCTTTCGGAAGTTGGTAATGTAAGCAGAAAGGGTAGAATTCACATAAAAATTCAAAAATATATGTAATCATAAAATTTTAAAAAGGCAGTGACAAACGATTTTATCGTGTCACTGCCTTTTTCTATTTATGCCTCTGCGGCAATAGTTTCCTCCTCTAGTTTTATAACAGAAACTTCATAAGCAGTTTTTGTTACAAATTCATCTTCACCAATTCTTTTTTTATATTCTCTTGATTGAATTCTGCCTGTAAGGCGGATTTTACTTCCCACACAGAGTCCCTGACAAAACCTCGCATTTCTGCCCCATGCTATGCAGGGGATATAATCAGATTTATTATAGGAGCGGTTGACCGCAAGAAGTATGTCGGCAATTTCTCTGCCGAAGGGGGTGTGCCTGTAAACGGGTGGCTTGCAAATAAAACCCGTAAGCACAATTTCATTTGGAGTTTTCGGCTCCTCATCAGTAAAAATAATTTCCCTTGCAAAAAGAGTAAGTAAAAGCTTGGAGCCTGTATCCGTGTAATTATTGTAGGAACGGAACTGACCCATTATCGTAATGTGAGTGCCTGTTTCCAGTTTATCGGGGGACAAAAGTCTCTCCGAAATTGTAACCGGAATTTTGTCTGATGCTTCGCTGAGGCGTGGGACATCAACGAAAAAGGTGTAAAATCCTTCTCCGTAAACCTCGTGGCTAAACTCAGCCTCGCTTAAAACGTAACCTGAAACTGTTGCAATGTTTGTTGATTGCAAATCCATAATAATGTGCTCCTCTCCTTGGTATATTTCATTTAACATAGTTTATTCATGCCGCCTTTCAAATATGTGTAATTTTTCCTATTTGGGAATTTATTACAATTATACCAATATTTGGGAATAGTTGTCAAGAGTTTTTTGGAAAAAACTGGGGGAAATTTTGCAAAGTGAGTTCTGTTCGATAATGTGCGACAGCATGCGACAAAACAGGACAAAAAGATGCCATGGTATGTCATGTATGCATTGTGTTATAACTTAGTCAGATGGTTGACAGCTGTCAAAAATATAGTTATAATTAAAGGAGAGTATGTAAACCATGGAAAAAAACAAATTATTGGTAGACATGACGTGTTTCACTCTTTTTTAGTGGAGAATGCTGAGTACGATGGTTATTTCGAATTTCCCAAACTAAAAACAAGCGACAAATTGCCTGAAAAAGTTGTTACATTATCAAAAGCAATGTCTAAAACTTGCCATGATTTTGACTCTTGGATTGTATTTTACGAACATGACGTAAAGTTTGAAAGGTTTTGGAATAACCCAAAACAGTACCTTGATAAGCTCAAAAAATTTAAAGGTGTTATTTCACCTGATTTCAGCCTGTACAGAAACATGCCACTATGTATGCAGATATGGAATACATATCGCTCGAGAGCATTGGCAGCATGGCTTCAAAATAACGGAATTGAAGTTAGCCGAAAGCATATAATCCGAACCACGATTTTAAAAGGCGGATTTACGCTTTCGCTTTGTTAAAATACTCGGAAATACACAAAGTATTTCCTGCGTTTTTGCCTTGCCAAACCAAAAATCCGCACTTTAAAAATTCCCTGACCTGAAATGGATAGAATTTTGAATGGATTTTGGTGCGG
>JAZOQG010000019.1:0-33245 GCA_045656005.1 Clostridia bacterium | reverse complement strand
GGAGGTGTATCTTTATGATACGCGGTAAAAGTAAAGAATGCATAGCAATGTTGCTTGCAGGCGGTCAGGGAAGCAGACTTGGGGTTTTAACGGAGAAGACGGCAAAGCCTGCGGTACCTTTTGGAGGTAAGTACAGAATTATTGATTTCCCGCTTTCCAACTGTGTAAATTCAGGTATTGACACAGTTGGAATTATGACACAATATCAGCCTTTGGAGCTTAATGACTACATAGGTAACGGCTCACCATGGGGACTTAGCCGAAATTTTGGCGGAGTTCACATTCTGCCGCCCTATGCAAAAAGCAAAAAGAGCGAATGGTATAAGGGTACTGCAAATGCAATATATCAGAATATAAATTTTGTTGAAAGATACAACCCTCAATACGTACTTGTGCTTTCCGGTGACCATATTTATAAAATGGATTATCACAAAATGCTTAAATTCCATAAGGAAAAGGGAAGTGAATGTACAATAGCTGTTTTGGATGTTCCTATTGAAGAGGCATCACGTTTTGGAATTATGAACACAAGAGCTGACGGCTCGATTTACGAGTTTGAGGAAAAACCCAAAAATCCCAAAAGTACCAAAGCCTCTATGGGCGTATATCTTTTTAACTGGAGCATTTTGAAAAAATATCTTATAGCTGATGAAGCGAACCCTGATTCTCAAAACGATTTCGGAAAAAATATTATGAATACGCTTCTCGATGACAAAAAGAAACTTTTTGCTTATCAGTTTGACGGATACTGGAAGGATGTTGGAACTATTGAAAGTCTTTGGGAGGCTAATATGGATTTGTTAAATTCTGATGTTCCGATTGAAATCAAGGATGCTGATTTTAAAATTTATGCAAGAAACTACGCAGAGCCTCCTGCTCTTATTTCGAAAACTGCAGAAATCACAAATTCTTTTGTGGCAGAAGGAAGCAGAGTTAAAGGCAATGTTATAAATTCAATTATATCGACGGGATGTACTATTGGCGAGGATGCGGTTATAATTAACAGCGTTATTATGCCTGATGTAAAAGTAGAGTCGGGTGCGGTTATAAAATATTCAATTATCGGTCAGGAAAGTCATATTGGTTCAGGGGCTAAAATCGGCAAAATTCCATCAGGTGCTTCCAAAAAGAAAAATATTTGTGTAGTGGGCAAGGGGAGTGTAATCGAGCCCGACGAAACAATAGTGTAAGGAGGGATTTACTATGAAAATGACAGGTATAATTTTCTCAAATATATATGACACTTCTCTCGGCGACCTTACCATGAGAAGAACAGTTGCATCTCTTCCTTTTGGAGGAAGATACCGTCTGGTGGATTTTGCTCTTTCAAATATGGTAAATTCAGGTATTTCTTCGATTGGAATAATAACGAAATATAACTATCAGTCTCTTATGGACCATTTGGGTTCAGGACTTGAATGGGATTTAAACCAGAAAAATACAAATCTTTATTTTTTACCTCCGTTTGTTTCAGGAATTACGAATGTATACAGAGGTAACCTTGAGGCACTTTCAAATGCAGTAAGATTTCTTCAGCTTAATAAACCTGATTATGTTGTAATGTGCGACACGGCAATTATATGCAACATCGATTTTGAAAAAGCACTTGAAAGCCATATAAAGTCGGGAGCTGATGTAACTGCCATTGCAAGCAGAAATATAGAGGCGTACGAGAAAGATGACACGGACCTTCACTTAAAGTGTGATAAAAGCGGAAGGACTGTGGACCTTTCAATCGGGAAACACCTTGGAGATGGTGACCTTACGGGAATGGGAATGTTTATTGTTGAGAGAAGATATCTTCTCGGCATTATAAATAACTATGTTTCAAGAGGAAGATATAGTTTTGAGAAAGACTACCTTCTTTCAAGTTTTGTTGAAGACAGTATTAATATAAATGTTTATGAATTTAATGACCACGTTTTAAGAAACCACAACATTTTGTCATTTTTTAAGAATAACTTTAAACTTATGGACGAGAATGTAAGATCAAGCATTTTCTATAAAAATTCACCCATTTATACAAAAGTTCGAGATGAAGCGCCGACTTATTATGCCGAAGGCTCATACACCAGTGAATGCCTTATTGCAGATGGGTGCGTTATCGAAGGCAAACTTGAAAATGCAGTGCTTTTCAGGGATGTTACAATTGAGGAAGGTGCAAAGGTTAAAAACTCAATTATAATGCAGGGTACGGTTATCGGCAGAGGTGCAAGAGTTGAAAATGTGATTATTGATAAAGATGCCACAATAACACCAGGCGCGGTGCTTATCGGAGGAACATCTTCCCCTATGGTAATACATAAGGGAGAAACCATATAAACTGAAAGGAAAAATTTATGAAGATATTATTTGCAGCAAGTGAAGCGGCACCTTATGTAAAATCCGGAGGTCTTGGAGATGTTTTGGGGGCGCTTCCTCCCGAGCTTTCCAAAAATTCTGATTTGGAAGTGGCAGTTATATTGCCTTACTATGATAAAGTAAAGTATGCATCACATGAAGAAATTCAGTTTGTGACGTCCTTTAGTATGCCTTTGGCATGGCGTAATCTTCATGTTGGTGTATTTAAAAGTGAAATCAAAAAAAGAGGAGCAGGCAAGAGAAAAGAAACAAAAGTTACCTATTATTTTATTGATAACGAAGATTATTTTTGCAGAGGTCAACTTTATGGATGCGTGGATGATGGAGAAAGATTTGCATATTTTTCAAAAGCCGTGCTTGAAACTTTAAACCATATTGATTTTGACCCTGACATCATTCATTGTAATGATTGGCAGACGGGCTTTCTGCCTTTGTTTTTGAAAGCTCATTATTCTGATATTGATAAATTTAAAAATATCAGAACTGTTTTTACTATTCATAACATTGAATATCAGGGGAAGGCAGACAGTGATTTTCTGCAAAATGTTTTAGGCGTTTCAGAAAACTTTCGGGGAGCGGCAGAGCAGGACAATATGATAAATGCTTTAAAGTGTGCAGTTGTTCTTTGCGACAAACTTACCACGGTTTCTGAAACTTATGCAAACGAATTATCATTTGAGTATTTTTCGCATGGTCTTGATAAGATTATAAGCGAGAACAGATACAAAACATGCGGAATTGTAAATGGTATTGACACAGATTTATATAATCCTGCAAAGGACGAAAAAATTCCTGCAAAATTTACTTATAATAGGCTTTCGGGAAAGGCTATTTGCAAAGCGGAGCTTCAGAAAGAACTCGGACTTCCCGTTCGTGATGTGCCGATGGTTGCGATGATTACAAGGCTTGTTGACCATAAGGGGCTTGAGCTTGTTGAGTGGGTTGCTGACAATATTGCAAATATGGACATTCAACTTGTTGTAGTTGGCACAGGGGACAAAAAATATGAGGAAATGTTTAAATTTTTGGCATATGTTCACCCTGAGTCTGTTTCGGCAAATATTTTGTTTGATGCCTCTCTTGCGAGTCGTGTTTATGCTGCCTCTGACTTTTTCTTAATGCCTTCAAAAAGTGAGCCCTGCGGACTTTCTCAGCTTATAGCAATGCGTTATGGCTCTTTGCCAATCGTAAGAGAAACAGGAGGACTTTTTGATACTGTTACTCCTCTTAATATAGAGAGCCTTGAGGGAAGAGGATTTACATTTAAAGTTTTCAACGCTCATGATATGCTTCATGCAATTGAGAGAGCGGTAGAATTTTATTATGACGGAGATAAAATCAAAAAAGTACGTTCAAATATTATGAAAATTGATTTTAGCTGGGCAGAACCAGCGGAAAAATATACTATGCTTTATAATGAAATTAAGGCATAGTATTTAGAGTTACCGGAGGATAAAATGCTTAAACGAATTTTGATTTTGCTTTTTGTTATAATACTTTGTAGAGCATCGCTTTGTGTATCAGCTGATGCAGTAGTTGACAGGGCAAAGGTTTTATATGAACTTGGACTTTTAAAAGGTACAGGCACCGCTTTTTCTGAAGAAGGGATTGAACTCGAGAGAAATGCCAACCGTGCAGAAATGTGCACAACAGTTGTGAGAATGCTCGGAAAAGAGCCGAAAGCAGCTTATCAGAAAAATGCGCATCCTTTTTCCGATGTTCCCGACTGGGCAAGTGATAACATTGGGTGGCTTTATGAAAATTATCTTGTAAATGGTGTTTCAGCCACCTATTTTGGTGCTACGGACATTGCAACTGTAAAACAGTTTTCTACCATGCTTTTGCGTGTTTTGGGATATGATGACTCAAAAGGTGATTTCTCATATGACGAAGCGGTAGATGTTGCAATTTCCCTTGGCATTGCAGAAAGCTCAGCAAAGACGAGATATGAGCTTTCTAGAAAAGATATGATTTCAATGTGCTATAATGCACTTCGTACAAATATAAATAATTCTTCTCGATTGCTTATACGAAAGCTATGTGATGAAAAGGCGGTTTCTGAAATTAAGGCACATACTATGGGTATATTGAAGGCACCTGATGTTTCTGATGCATTCCCGAATGTTTCTGAAAATCTAGGTGAAATCGATGTAGCAAAAATATCGGCTGATGAGTTTTGTATAACCTTACAACGTGCGGTGGAAGAGTATGGTGTAAGAGTTGCGGTGTTACCTGAAGGGGGAACTGTGATGCAAATACCTTATTCTGGTAATGTATATATGGAAAAAGGCGAAATCAGTTATTCGAGCGGAAGTGCGGCAGGGTATGTTAATAAAATTTACGTTCACGGACTTGACACATCGAAAAAATATTCCTTCATAGTACTTAAAACAAGCAGTGAAGGTGAAATTTATCTTACCACGGGAAAAAGCGGCGTGGGACGCAATTGACAGGGGGCAATGAAATGAAAAGATTATTATCACTTACACTGGTTATTTTATCACTTGCATTTACAGTACAGGCAAATTCCATTAATCCCACTTTAAAGTATGCAAATGCAGGTACATATCCACTCTGGACAGAAGAAAGCTATTACAGTTCACCGGCTGTTACTGATATAGATGGTGATGGTGAAATTGAAATTATTTTTTCAAATTATTCCATAACTGTTTTAAATGCGAAGACGGGAGAAACAAAGTGGAAAGTAAATTCGGGTTATGACAGAAGTACGCCTTTGGCAGAGTTTGGACAAAGCTGCGGACATACATGGAGTGATGTGGAAATTAACGATATTAACGGTGATGGAACAAAAGAGATTATAACCGCTCACGGCAATGGGTTAGTGTCGGTGCTTGACAGTAACGGTTACTTTTTGCCCGGCTGGCCTAAGTGCCCCATAAATGCTTCTGCGAGAAGTGTTGAAGTGGCTGATTTAGACGGAGATGGTAAGAAAGAAATTGTTATAGGGTATGGTGTTGCGGGGAGTCAGAGTGTATATGTTTTTAATTTTGACGGATCAATTCGTTATGGTTGGCCTCAGGTACAGGGAGAAAACGGAAAAAACTCCTGGCTTTACGGTGTTTTTATGGATAACATTGCAATATCTGACTTAAATGGTGATGGAATAAAGGAAATTATTGTACCATCTGACCTTTCGTTCGTATCCGTTTTTGAGCCTGACGGTACCGTGTTTCCTGCAAACAAAGGGGTTTATGGAAACAAATCCTGGGGACAAATCGCATTATTTGAAGACTATGCTGCCGAAATCCGAAACGAAAACAGCGGTTGGGGGGTGCCGGTTAGAGGAAATGAACTTCGTGAAGCTCTTTATAAAGGAGAGTTTGGTCATGCGAAAGCAAAAGTAGATGATTTGGATGGGAATAGGACAAAAGAAGTTATTGTTTCAACAGTAATGTGCAACCGCAAATATGCCCCCGTTTATCCTCCTTCTGAATATATGACGATAGCTATTTTAAATGCTGACCGAACCCGCTGGAAAAATGATGCCCTTGGATATAATTGGGAAGTTCTGCCTATGGATTTAGGTGCTCCGCTTGTACAGGACCCCAAATCTGTCCCCTCAAATGTTTTTCAGTCGCCGACCATCTGCGATTTAGATGCTGACGGAAAGAAAGAAATTTTATTCAATTCATATAACGGAAAGGTTCATTGTTTTTCACTTGACAAAACCGAGCCTTATGCATGGCCTTATAGTCTGACAAAGCGCACAAGTCCTATGTTTGAATATGCTTCGCCTGTTGTCTGTGCAGACATAAATTTTGATGGAAAGCAAGAGGTTATTTTCACATCTTACTATGATAAGACGCAAAACTATGGAGTAGTGTATGGAAGTTTATATATTCTTTCATATGAGGGTAAGCTCCTTCACAAAGTTTCTCTCCCGAAAAGCAAAGAGGCAGACAGGAAAGAAAACGGGGCGATGGCGGCACCTGTTGTTATGGATATTGATGGCGATGGTGCATATGAAGTGATAGTGAATACACTTCATGGTGCAATTTGTGTATTTGATTTATAGAAAGCAAAAAAATGGAAATGTATCAAAAAGTATTGAACATTTTTATAATTTATAGTACAATATACTGTAGTGTTATTATACACTTGCGGCTTACGTGCTAATTAAAACGGTGCGACATTTCCGCATCGTTTTTCTATTTATATTTTAAGAGGTGACTAATATGAAAATGGATCAGAAAATTGCAACCGGACTTTTGCAGGATATGTGTAAAAAGCAGTTCGGGTGTACAATTGAAGAAGCAACAGATATACAGGCTTACAAAAGTCTTTGTCTCGTTGTTAAAGACATTCTTGCGGAAAAAAATCTTGAACATAATAAAAAAGTTAAAGAGAAAGAAGAAAAGCAGGTTTTCTATCTCTCAATGGAGTTTTTGGTTGGAACATCCCTTCGCAACAACCTTTCAAATTTAAAGATTGAAAAGCAGTTTCGCGGTGCTTTGCAAAAAATGGGGGTAGACATCGAAAAACTTTATGAAATGGAGCCTGATGCGGGTCTTGGAAATGGCGGTCTTGGAAGGCTTGCTTCATGTTACATGGACTCACTTTCTTCTGTTGGTATTCCGGCAACGGGTTATTCAATAAGATATGAATTTGGTATATTCAAACAAAAGATTATAGATGGATGGCAGATGGAATTTCCTGATGACTGGCTTGGAATGGGTGACGTATGGCTTAGTGCAAGAGCTGACGAATCAATGGAAGTAAAATTTGGCGGAAGAGTTCATGAGAGCTTTGATGAAAGCGGTTATAAAGCAGAGCACGTGGACTATACTTCTGTTATAGCTGTACCTTATGATATGTACATTTCAGGCTATAGTTCTGAATGTGTAAACAAACTTGTTCTCTGGAGTGCA
The DNA here is from genome assembly GCA_045656005.1 of Clostridia bacterium. Classification (GTDB taxonomy): domain Bacteria; phylum Bacillota; class Clostridia; order UMGS1883; family UMGS1540; genus JAZNQN01. The sequence goes on along the minus strand of JAZOQG010000019.1, from coordinate 25,995 downwards.
AAATCCCCTAAAAGCCTTGACATGACTGCGTTTTCAAGGGGTGATTATGCAAAAGCACTAGAAGAAAATACAAAAGCCGAGGTAATTTCAAAAATTTTGTATCCTGCTGATGACCATATTGACGGAAAAATTTTAAGAATTCGTCAGCAATACTTTTTTGTAAGTGCATCATTGCAGACTATTGTGAATAAGCATTTTAAGAGATACCAGACACTTGATAATCTTGCTGACAAGGTTTCTGTTCATATAAATGATACACATCCTGCACTTTGTGTCCCTGAACTTATGCGTATTTTAATGGATGAGTATGGTTACGGATGGGACGATGCGTGGGCGATTACACAAAAAACACTTTCATATACTAATCACACAGTCATGAGCGAGGCACTTGAAAGATGGAACGAGAATATGTTCCGTGAGCAGCTTCCGAGAATTTATCAGATAGTTCTTGAAATCAACCGCAGACTTTTACAGAAACTTTATGAAATTTATCCGGGAGACCACGCAAAAATCGAATATATGGCTCCTGTTGCGTGTGGCGAAGTAAGAATGGCAAACCTTTGTCTTGCATGTTGCCATAGTGTAAATGGTGTGTCAAAACTTCATTCAAATATTCTTACCGAAAGTATTTTCAGAGATTATTACAATGTAAATCCTGAAAAGTTTACCAATGTTACAAACGGTATTGCTTACAGAAGATGGCTTATGCAGTCAAATCCCGAGCTTACTGATTATATTGAGGAACTTATCGGTCCTAAATTTAAAAAGGATGCTACCGCTTTGGAAGAACTTTTAAAATTTAAGGGCGACAAAGATGTTCTTTCAAGACTTTCTGAAATTAAAAGAAATAACAAAATTCTGCTTGCTGATTACATTTCAAAAGCAAACGGAATTAATGTTGACCCTGATTCTATTTTTGATATTCAGATTAAGAGACTTCATGAATATAAACGTCAGCTTTTAAATGTTTTGCAGATTTTGCATATGTACAATATGATTAAAGACAATCCAAATCTTGACATTCCGCCAAGAACATTTATATTTGCTGCAAAAGCATCGGCAGGATATTTCATGGCGAAACAGATTATAAGGCTTATTGTTGCTATTTCAAATATGATAAACAATGACCCTGTGGTAAGGGATAAAATTAAAGTTGTTTTCATAGAAGATTACAGGGTTTCACTTGCTGAAAAAATAATTCCTGCAGCTGATATTTCCGAACAGATTTCCGTTGCAGGTAAAGAAGCATCAGGAACAGGTAACATGAAACTTATGATAAATGGAGCAGTAACTTTGGGAACACTTGATGGTGCAAATGTTGAAATTTTTGAAAGTGTTGGAGAAGAGAACATTTTCCTCTTTGGACTTCATGCAGATGAAGTTGAAGCTCTTTGGAGAAGCGGATACTCACCAACGGATTATGTAAGACAAAATTCTGAACTTCGCAGAGTGCTCGATATGCTCACTTCAAATGTACTCGGTGCAAGGTTTGATGAGATTGCGGCATCTCTTCTTACAAATGTTTCGGGTGCGGCAGATGCATATATGACTATTGCAGACTTTGATTCTTACGTTAAGGCACAGGAAAGAGTCGGAGAAACTTATAAAAATCACGATAAATTCTTTGATATGTCACTTGTTAACATTGCAAAGGCAGGTATTTTCTCTTCTGACAGAGCGGTACTTGAATATGCTAAAAACATCTGGCATTGCAGATAATTTTGAAAGGCGAAGGACTTTGGTTTGAGAATACTTTTTGACAGTAAAAAAAGTGAATATAAAAAACCTTTTGGAGCACTCAGGCAGGGCGAGGAATGTGTATTAAATCTTAAAGTTCCCACATCCTGCCTTGCCAAAAAGGTTACGATAAAACTTTTTAGCGATGAAAGTGGAGAAGAAACTTTGGTTTCAATGAACAAATTGAGTGAAAGTGACGGTTATGACACTTTCACGGGTTCTTTTTCGCTTGATGCCACAGGGCTTTATTTCTATTATTTTTATTTGGAATGCATGGAGTCTTCGTTTTCTCTTTATAAGTTTGGTTTTAATGACACAAATATTGAGGAAGGGGAGAAGTGGCAGATAACGTGCTATGAAAAAGACTTTGAAGTACCAAAAGTTTTTTGCGGAAAAGTTATGTATCAGATTTTTCCTGACAGATTTGCTGTTTCGGGGAGTGATAACACTTTTGGAAAAATGGAGCCTTATTTCATTCACGAAAACCGCGAAGATGTTCCGTGCTTTATGCCTGATGCTAACGGAAAGATTTTAAACTGCGATTTTTATGGCGGAAACCTTAAAGGCATAGAGGAAAAACTTGATTATTTAAAAGAACTTGGTGTGTCAATAATTTATTTAAATCCAATTTTTAAGGCATATTCAAACCACCGATATGATACGTGTGATTATAAAACACTTGACCCAATGCTTGGAAGTGATGAAGATTTTATTTCCCTGTGTCAACGTGCACATGTGAAAGGTATTAAAATAATACTAGACGGAGTTTTTTCACATACTGGCAGCAGAAGTATATATTTTGACAAAAATCATGAATTTGGCACAGGGGTTTGTTCAAATAACGATTCTCCTTATAAGGATTGGTTTACCTTTAAAAATTTTCCACATGAATATGACACATGGTGGGGGATTGAAACTTTGCCATGCGTAAACGAAATGTCAGAAGGGTTTTTAGATTATATAATAAGAGACGAAGACAGTGTTATAGCTCATTGGCTTAAAATGGGAGCGGACGGTTTCAGACTTGATGTAGCAGATGAACTTCCTGATGAATTTATAAGGCTTTTGCGTATGCGTGTCAAAGAGTGCAAAAAAGAAAGTTTTGTTCTTGGAGAAGTGTGGGAAGATGCATCAAATAAAATAAGCTACGGTGTCCGCAGAAAATATTTTTCTAATTCAGAGCTTGACAGCGTTATGAATTATGTTTTTAAAGATGCAATTATAAGTTTTGTAAAAGGTGAAACAGACAAGAAGCACTTTGAAAACGAGATAATGACTATAGTGGAAAATTATCCACGAGACGCTGTGAATTCCCTGATGAATTGCCTTTCAACTCACGATACGGAAAGAATTTTAACTGCTCTTTCTGATGCTGACACGTCTATGAGTAAATATGAAAAATCCGCGTTTAAATTGATGCCAAAACTTAAGTCGAAGGCATTTGAAAGACTGATGATAGCAGTTTTGCTTCAGTTTACTTTGCCCGGAACTGCGTCAATATATTATGGCGACGAAATGGCAATGGAAGGCTTTGGAGACCCATTCTGCAGAGGGTTTTTCACTGATAAAAATAAAAACAATGAACTTTTTTACCTTATAAAAGCCCTTGCTAAATTGAAAAATGAATATGCTTCACTTTCGGTAGGTGATATTTCCTTTGTGGATAGAGATGTTCTTGCATTTGAGAGAACTTTTGAAAGCGAAAAAGTTACCATAGTTATTAATACTGAGGGTGCAAGCTATGAGTGTGGTTCCAGAAACATATTGCTTTCGCACAATGTTTCAAAAATAGGCGACAAAACTTTTATAAATCAAATGGGATTTATGGTTTATAAAAATGGTGAGTAGTACATACTACTCACCATTTTTTATTTTGAAATATATTCTTTTTGTTCGGGGGTAAGAGTATCAATGTTTTTACCCCATGCTTTAAGTTTAAGTCTTGCAACAAATTCATCAATTTCTGCTGGAACGTCGTAAACTTTATTCTCCATTTTCGAATAATTTTTAACAAGATATTCGAGTGATTTTGTTTGAATTGCAAAGCTCATGTCCATGATTTCTGCAGGGTGACCATCACCTGCGGCAAGGTTTAAAAGTCTGCCGTATGCGAGAACAAAAAGATTTTTGCCGTCAACATTATATTGTGTAATATTTGGTTTTATGTCAAAACTTTCAGAACAAATATCAGCTAAATCTGTAAGTGAAATTTCAACATCAAAGTGTCCTGCGTTACCCATTATCGCACCATCTTTCATTTTTTCAAAATGACGGCGGGTAATAACGTCTTTACATCCTGTAACTGTAATAAATATGTCACCAAGAGGTGCTGCTTCGTCCATTGTCATTACATCATAGCCATCCATAACGGCTTCAATGGCTTTTATCGGGTCAATTTCACAAACTATTACTCTTGCACCCATTCCTTTTGCGCGCATTGCACAGCCTCTGCCGCACCATCCGTATCCTGCAATTACTACTGTTTTGCCTGCAATAATCAGGTTTGTTGTTCTGGAAAAACCATCCCATACTGACTGACCTGTACCATATCTGTTGTCAAAGAGGTGTTTACACATTGCATCATTTGCCGAAATCATAGGGAAGAGCAGGTCGCCCCTTGCTTCTCTTGCCTTAAGGCGCATAACACCTGTTGTTGTTTCTTCGCTTCCGCCTCTTACATTTTTTGCGAGGCATCTTTTTTCGCCATGAAGTGCACTTACAAGGTCACCACCATCATCCAGAAATACATCGGGGCAGTTATCAAGAGAGTAACCTATGTGCTTGAAATACTCTTCATCGGAAACACCATGAACAGCAAAAACATCTATTCCGCCATGATAAAGTGCTGACGCGACATCATCTTGTGTTGAGAGAGGGTTACAACCCGTCACAGTTACTTTTGCACCGCCTGCTGCAAGTACCCTTGCCATATATGCAGTTTTAGCTTCAACGTGGATACTGATTGAAATTTTTGTGCCATCAAATGGTTTTGTTTTAATAAAATCTTCCTCGATACTGCGAAGTAAAGGCATATTTTTTTTAACCCATGAAATTTTAGCTTCGCCGCTTTTATAAAGGGATTTGTTTTTTACAATACTCATAATTTTCTCCTATTCGTAACTTTCTTTTATTTTTTTCATTAATTTGCTGATTTGAAGTTTTTGCGGACAATGTTTTTCGCATGCTTTACATGATACACACTTATCAGCGGGAGAACCGAAGGAAATATAATCACCTTTGGCTTCAAAGTAATTTTTATCAGCTGCGTCATTTGAAAATTTAAATGTAGCGGGAATATTAATTCCAGCGGGGCATGGCATGCAATAATTGCAAGCAGTACAGGGAATAGGGTTTTTACTGTCATACATTTTTTTGGCAAGAACATAAGCCTTTTTTTCTTCTTCGGAAAGCATACCTACGCTGCATTCTTTTGCTGATTTTAAATTTTCCTCTACCTGCTCGGCGCTGCTCATTCCACTAAGCACAACTGATATTTCTTTTCTGTCCCACAAAAAATCAAAACCATGCTTTGCCGCAGTTTTGTTTTTGCCGAGAGTATCCATAACATCTTTACCCGGTGCGGCAAGTTTTCCGCCAAGGAGAGGCTCCATTATAACAACAGATAAACCTTTTTCATGGGCAAACTGTAGTCCTTCAACACCTGCCTGATTATTAACATCAATATAATTTAGCTGAATCTGACAAAAATCACAGCCATCATATTCTGTAACAACTCTTTTAAAAGCATCAACACAATCGTGAAACGAAAAACCAATATATTTTACTTTGCCCTCGCGTTTTAACTTTTGCATTTTTTCAATTAGACCAAACTTTAAAACGAGATTATCCCATCTGTCAAGGCTCACTGCATGAAGAAGATAAAAATCTATATAATCCGTTTTAAGCCTTTCGAGTTGTTCGTTAAAAATTCTATCAAAGTCTTCTGCGCATTTAACATAGACAAGAGGCATCTTTGTGGCAAGAAAAACTTTTTCACGATATCCGTCTGCCAGAACTTCGCTAAGAATTTCTTCACTTTTTCCATCGTGGTAGAAATATGCCGTGTCAATATAGTTTAAACCCTCATCAATAGCGTGGCGAATTATCTTTTTGGTTTCAGGGATATCAGGTGCACCATCTTTCATGGGGAAACGCATGCATCCAAATCCTAATGGAAAAACTTTTTCGCCGCATAAATCTCTGTAATTCATACTAATCACCATAATATATTATAACAGATTTTCAAAAAATTTCAATAGTTAATTAATATAGCAATATTTTTACATTTTAAGCAATTTTTTATATTTACAAACCCTTTTCTTAATGATATAATTTTATCATGAGCAAGATTATACTAAATTTTGAAAGGAGTGCTAAAATGTACGATTTTTCAATTGGCGTTATTGTAGATTCTTTTAACTTGCCGACAAAAGATGCCATAGTAAGAGCTAAAGAGATAGGGGCAGAAGGGCTTCAGATGTATTCCACAAAAGGTGAAAATTCACCTGACAACCTTGTGGGAGAAAAAAGACGTGAGCTTTTAAATTTTGTTAAGGACAACGGACTTAAGTTTTCGGCTATATGCGGAGACCTTGGTGAAGGTTTCTGGAGAAAAGACAGAAATCCTTATCTTGTTGAGCGCTCAAAGAGAATTTTAGAGCTTGCGCTTGATTTGGAAACAAATATTGTTACAACTCATATAGGAATTGTTCCTGAGGACAAAACTTGTGACAGATATAAAGTTATGCAGGAAGCATGCTTTGAACTTTCGCAGTATGCTGACAAATTAGGAGCACACTTTGCTATTGAAACGGGTCCTGAAAGAGCTAAAACCTTGAGAGCTTTTCTTGATACATTAAACTCAAAGGGTGTTGCAGTAAATCTCGACCCTGCAAATTTTGTAATGGTTACAGGAAATGACCCCGTTGAAGCAGTTGAAACTTTGGCTCCGTACATAGTTCATACTCATGCTAAAGACGGAATTAAACTTCACGATAACTTTACACCTGAGGATGTATACGAAGCAACATTCGGGGACAGTATTGAAAGACCTGAAATGTTTAAAGAGGTTCCTTTGGGACAGGGAAGTGTTAACTTCAAAACATATTTAAAAGCACTTGATGATATTGGTTACAAAGGATTTTTAACAATAGAAAGAGAGTGCGGAGAAGACCCTGCAGCTGATATTTTGCTCGCGGCAGACTTTTTAAGAGGACATATAGAAGAAGGAAAAAATAAATAATAAAAAAGAGCTGTTAAAAATTTTAACAGCTCTTTTGTTTAGTATACTAAACGTCTTGCACAATAAAGTTCTCTGTTCATATCATCAACAGAAACATTTCGTCCTGTCTGCGGAGCATGAATATACTGATTATTACCAACATAAATACCAACATGACCGCCGCCACGGAAAACAACTAAGTCACCGGGAACGAGATTTTCTCTTGTTACGGGTTCACCAACATTCATCTGTGAATAAGATGTTCTCGGAAGATTTACACCAAAGTTTGCAAAAACATATTTTACAAAACCGCTGCAGTCAAATCCCTGAGATGGAGTGTTGCCACCGTAAACATAGGGAACACCAACAAAGTTTTTTGCATAATCGCAAACTCTTTCGCCGGTTGTTGGGGTTTTGTCAGGATGGTATGATGAAACATAATCACCGCTTACATATCCTGTAACACCCCAGTAGTATATAAGATACCATGTTCCTTCTTTTCCGCAAACCACAAGTGAATCACCGTAATAGGCTTGTCCTAAAATATCGTGGGAAGTGGATGGACCGCTTCTGATGTTCAAAGCATCGCCTGTAACATATACATATTGATTTGCCGAAGCAGTTATAGAAAACATTGAAAAAACAACTACTAAAATACAAAGTAATGATATTAATTTTTTACTCATATTTACCTCTCTTTCTTCGATTACAGTAACAATTATAACACAATTATTTCGTTTTGTCAAACTTTTTTAACAATTTTATCAAAATTTTTAACAAAAAATGCCAAAACCCGCATAAATACTGGGTTTTGGCGATTAATATTTTGTAATATTTTTTAAAAATATTATTAAATTACTCTTTTTGCGGCACAAATGTTACGGGTGAGAGGGTCGATAGAAACTGTTCTTCCTGTCTGCGGTGCGTGAAGATATTTTCCGTCACCAACATAAAAACCAACATGACCACCGCCTCTGAAAAAGAGAATGTCTCCGGGCTTCAGGTCATCAAGCGGAACGTTTTCGCCGACATATATTTGTTCATATGAGGACCTCGGCATTTCTATTCCGAAATTTCTCATTACATACATTACAAATCCGCTACAGTCAAAACCTGATGGGGCAGAGCCTCCATATACATAAGGTACGCCGATAAAGTTTTTGGCATATTCTAAAATATCTTCGCCTGTGGGTTTGTTTTTTTCATATATATATTGTTGAATTTGTGTCATAAACGAGTCATGCAAATCACTTGAAATATCAAGAGATGGTATAAATGCAGTTTTGCCGTTGTAATTAATTTTTGTATATCCAAGATAGTTTTCCAAAACGGTAACTGCATCATTTTGAGAAAGTGTTCCTAAAATTTCGGAAGACATTGCAGCGGTTTTTCTTACATCTACGTTTTCTGAAGTAACAACTGCAACCTTACCTGCTGCTGACGCGCATACGGCGGATAAAGACATAACAGAAGCGGCAAGCAAAGCTCTTTTAATTATTTTCTTCATAATTTCATTCCTTTCAAATTGTTGTTTTGTTTTCGTGAAAATTAAAACAACGAAGCCTATTATAAACGAATATTTAAATTTTGTCAAACATTTTTAATATTTGTTTATAATTTCTTAACATTTTGATATAAAATATGCTGTAAAAATTAAAAATATGCCGTAAACATGGGTTTTTATAAAAAATATTTTGTAACATTTATAATATAATTTAAAAAGAAATATGAAACTGTTGACAAAATAATAATTTTTTATTATAATATAAAAGGTTGGTTTGCTGGTGTAGCTCAGTCGGTAGAGCATTTCACTCGTAATGAAAAGGTCACGTGTTCGATTCACGCCACCAGCTCCATTAAAAAATGCCGTAACCATTAGGGTTGCGGCATTTTTATGTTATAATATTAAAAGTATAATTTCGAGTAATTTTTCAGGAAATGGTGACTATTTGGTGACTATTGAAATAATTAAGCATCTTTTTTTAAAAGATTTTCAAGTTTATCTGCAGCTATTCTATCATTTTCTTTCAGTGCATGAGCATATATATTCATTGTTGTGCTTGTTTGAGCATGTCCAAGTCTTGCAGACACTGTGCGCACATCTACATTCTCGGAAATTAATAGTGTGGCCGATGTATGTCTTAAACCATGCAGAGGTATATCAGGGAGTGGAGGATGTGTTTCATCAGCAACATGCTTATTATAATATTCTATTATTTTTTTGAATTTATGATATGGTGTTTGGTAGTGCATCATTTTACCGTTGTTTTGAGTGAAGAGAAGATTTTCGTTATTCCAATAGCTTCCTAATTTTAATATTTGTTCAGCTTGCTCAGTTTTATGTTTCTTCAGCATCGACATTACTTCCTGTGGGAGAGATACCACCCTTACAGAAGTATGTGTTTTTGGTTCTTTAATAATAGCCTTACCTTCTACCAAAGTTGCGGCTTTGGTTATGGATATTGTGTTTTTATCAAAATTTATATCATCCCATGTTAGAGCAAGAAGTTCACCATTACGGAATCCCCCGAAAACAGCAAGGTTAAAAAAGACTTTGAGCTGAAGAGGGATTTCACGCTGAAGAGTATAATCACCTACGGTATAAGGCTTGCCAGTATCATCTATTCTGTTATGTCCTTTGCAGATATAAACCAGGTCACTTTCAAGAAGTTTAAGAAAAGTAACCGTTTCTTCTGGAGTAAAAAATTTAATATCGTCTCGTGAACGGGTCTGTTTTGGGATGCTCACTTTACTGCAGGGATTGCTTTCTATAAGTTGCCAGTTGACGGCAGTTTTCAAAGCAGAGCTTAAAATATTATGATATTTTTTTATTGTGGCAGAACTGTAACCACCTTTTTTATTATCCATTCTTTTTCCGTCTTTGAGTAAGCTATTATAAAAAGACTGAATGTAAATAGGTTTTAAGTCAGAAAGTTTAAAATATCCAAGTTCCGGAATTATTTTTGAGGTTATCTCAAATTTGTACTTTTCAAAAGTACTTGGCTCAAGTCGATGCAGAGCATCCTCCTGAAGCCAAATTTTCAGATATTCTGCAAGGGTTATTTTTTCTCCTTTAAGAAGTTTACCTTCCCGAACTATTTTTTCAAATTCATAGACAAAAGCATCGAGTGCTTTTTGCTCTTGCTTGGGAGTTAAGTGAGGGTCCGGGGTAAATGTTGTGGTTTCTCTTATTTTTTTATTGTTCATATCATAACCAAGTGAAACAGTTATACGATAGCTGTTTCCTCTTTTAATTACATTTGCCATTTTCTGCTCCTTTCTAAAAATGGTAAAATATTATTAAATTATAAATTCAAGATAGGATTTATTTGCCTCTAACAAACACACTTTCTTTTTCTTGAAAAATAGTAAAACAAATTTGAAAATCAGTAAATTACATTTTTTATTATAGGAAGATGATAAAGATTTAATTTCGTGTTGTTTTTTGTTTTTCAAAGTATAATATTCATAAATATATTTTTCATATTCCACAATGTCTATATACCACTGCACGTCAGGATATACATAATTTTTACAACATTTTTTGCACAACAAAGAATCGAAATATGAAAGTGTTATGTGTTTACATACATTAGTTGGTGTAGTGGCAGTACAACAATTGTATTTTGTGTGTAATTTTGAACCATGGGCAGTTTTATACAGAGTTAATGTATCACCCCAATTATTGCTATTTTTCTCTTTCGGCAATTTATCAATTCCTATTTCATACATGTCTGGGACAGGGGGCAAATCAGTTTCTTTCAAGAATTTGTATAAAAATGAAATTCGCTTTATAGTTGTTTCAAAGCTTTCAGTAGTCCTTTTATATTCATCTATGGTATTAAATATATACTTCAAAAGTACAAAAATAAGAAAGATTAAAAAAGCGAAAAGCCAAAACAATGGCGCTAAATACGGTTGTTTTTTTGTCACCGCTTTAGGATAAGCAGAAGGAGTAGGAGCAGGGGTTGCAGTAGGCTTGATGGTGACGACCGGGGTATTGGTGGGGGAAACATCAAGATTATTGCTGCTGCTTCTTGTGTTCACACCGGAATGATAGTGATATGTGCCACTTTTTCTGTTCCAATGACCGCCGTTTGAATCTAAACTTCCAGGATGAGCGAAAGAAACAATATGAAAAAAACACATTAAAAGTACAATTGATAAAAAACAATTTTTATAACATTTTTTCATCGTTAAAGTCCTCTTTAGCAATGGTGAAATTTATAATTTCTCCGTGTTATTATCTTTGCTATTTAAATCAATATTGTAAGTTTCTTTCAAAAACTCATCTAACAAACTCTTTTCAAGAGCGTCGAGAACGCCAAGAGGAGCATTTAATAATGATAACTCTTTAGCTCTTTCTATGTTTGTTTTACAATCGTCAATAACCTCTTTATAAAAATTATATTCTTCAACTCTTTTTGTAAGTCGCACATCTAAGGGGCTATCTTTGGGAAGTAAAACAACAGAGGCATTATAAATAATTGTGCCTACTACTATAGATGGGAAAAGTAAAGAAACAAAACACAACACGAAATTGTTATCAGAGTCTTTAGTAATGCTATAAAGAGCAATCCAAAGCAAAAGCGGGGAAAATAATGTTAACCAGCCATGCATGAAGATAAACGCTATTTTAATACCGGTTGAAAACTGTTTTCTTGCAGCAAGGTGTTTGCTTTTTTTAATTTTTTTAGAAATAGTATAGTAAAAATATTTTTCTTTCATGTTTGAACCTCGTTATTTTTTTGAGTTATAGTGCTCAAGAGCCTTTTTTATAAAGCTTTCTGGTAAATTAAAATATTCTGCCAGTTCCCATGGCGTGGTTATGCCATTTGTGAGAGCGGTTTGGAGTTCCGTGTATGGAATTAGGTGGTTTATTGCCCATTTATTCGCTTTATATTCCATGCGTCCCCGGGTTTCGAGAGTGTTAATATTATAAAACGCACCCTGCAGGCAGTGACCAAGCTCATGGGCGAGACATGCTTTTTCATCGGCAGAAGAGTTTAGTTTATCAACATCGATTGCAATGGCGTTTTCGATTGAAAGAGAAACCGCCTTGCGCATGGGGAAGTAGTCAACATCTATATTATTATTTTCTGCTATATCATAAAGTTCATATAATGTCAAAAGCAATTCCCCCTAAAAACTATTTCTTTGATTTTTTATAACGCACATAGTCGAGTATATCTTGTTTTTCTTCGTCTGTTAAATCTTTTGTTTCGCCATAAAGAGCAAAGTCGAGCCCTGAGAGTTGTTGATTAACAGAGAACGGCTCATCAGTCCTTCCAAGAATATAGTCAACAGACACGTTAAAAAAATCCGCGATTTTTTGAAGCATTTCATTGTCTGGTTGGAACTTCCCTTTTTCCCAATATGATAATGTATTTTGAGCAACTTGCAACTCAGACGCTAAATCTTTTTGGAACAATCCTTTCTTAATTCGCAATTCTTTTATTCGATTCATTTCATCACCTCAATATCAATATAACTGATAATAATCAAAAAGTAAATAGAAAATCAATAAAATTGAAAAATATTTAAAAAAAGTATTGACAAATCAAGTAAGGTGATATATAATCAAACCAAAAAATCAAGAAACTTGAAACAAGGAGTGAGAATGATTGAAAAAAATAAAAGAATTAAGAGAAAAACTAAGAATGACACAGGGACAATTAGCAAGAAAATTGAAAATTGCACAATCTACTGTGGCAATGTGGGAAACTGGGAAAACTGTTCCTAAAACAAAAATGCTACACGCTATAGCTGAAATTTTGGAATGTAGTGTTGATGAGCTTTTAAAAGAGACGAGTTAAAAATTACATATTCCCGCAAATTACAGACGGCACTAAAAAGTATGACCAAAAACCAAAAATAAAAATGCGAGTTTGCCATTATTAAATAAACCTTCAAAATTTAATCCAAAGAGAGTGCCGTCTGTAATTTGCGGGAATACAAGAAGAAAAGGAAGGAGGTAAATCCTATGGATTATATAACATCTATCATGCCAACCATGCTAACAATTAAAGAAACAGCGAAAAAGAGCGGAATAGCAGAATATTACATAAGGAGACTTGTGGCTGAACAAAAAATTGTTTTTGTAAAAGCCGGAAAAAAGTATTTGGTTAATTTTGAAAAGTTTGCGGAGTTTCTAAACCACGGGGAACAGGACAAAGATAAGTTGATTGAAGAAAAGCCTAAAGGGCTTCGACCTGTGCCGGCAGATGTAACAAAAATATTGTATGGAAGAAGGTGAATTTATGGCAAAAAGTAAAAGAGCAAGGGCACTTGATATTAGCCCGAAGGTAAAGAAAGCAGTATGGGAGAGAGACGGTGAGAGGTGTATTTTCTGCGGAGACCACAGAGCAATGCCGAATGCGCACATTGTGCCGAGGAGTCAGGGCGGTTTAGGGATAGAGAAGAACGTTGTAACTGCCTGCATCGGGTGTCACCATAAGCTAGATAACACCGTTGAAAGAAGCGGAATGCTTAAAAAGGCAAAAGAATATGTTACAGGGATTTATCCCGGTTGGAATGAGGAAGAAGTTACATATAAGAAGGAGAGTTATTTATGATTGAAATTAAAGCAAACAAAGGGAACCTTGAAAAAATTATATGTTCCGGCACACCTCTCGTGTTAGTTACGGAAATAGCAGGCGCACTGGCGAGAATCTTTTCAAGTATAGGCGATGAAAAAGTAAAGAGAGAGACATACGATTTGTTTGTAAGAGCGATAACCGACAGGACAAGCCCTGCATACAAAGAGATTTTTCCAAGCGAAGAGACCCAAGAGCCGGAGATTGGGTTTAATTTAGAAGATATATTTAGAAGGGGGGAGAGAAGGTGACCAAGTATGAAACATATTAAATAGTTCAGATGTACAAGGAAGCTGCGGATAAAAACAAGCAGATAGAGATTTTGGCAGACCTCAACTGCTGCAGCAAGGAAGAGATTTTTAATATTTTAGCTGAGGAAGGCTGCATCAGCGGAGTTAAGCCTAAAACGGCGAAGAACGTAAACCAAGTTGACAAAAGGCAAAGTGAAAGAGGTAAGTGGACAGAGGAAAGACTTTTAGAACTTAAGAACTTTGTTGAGCAGGGAATACCCAGGGGAGAAATTGCAGAACGTATGGGCGAAACCCCGCAAGCCATATCAGATGCGAAAAGAAAGTACATAAAAGGAAACAAGGTAGCTAAAAAATCTGTGCCGGCAAAGAAAGAACAGATGAGCACAGAAAAACAAAATGTTGTTTCGCTTAGCAAGTACGTCACGGTCATAAACAGAATTGACGACATGAGAGCAGCTGCAGTTGTGGCCAGAGATATTTGCAACATTGTAGGCATGTTCTCAGAGCAGGAAATGGAAGACTACGAAAGCACGGTTCAGACGCTTGTGTATTCCGTAGGGAAGTTACTTGACGATATTATAAACAAAGGAAGTGAAAATGTTGAATAGAAAAGCTTTAAGATGTTTAGCCTGCGCAGCAGTTATAGTTATAATCTGCGTTTTGCTTTGCGGGTCACTGGCGCTTAAGAGAGCAGAAGAAAAGCCGTACATATTAGGCAGGGGCGAGACCTTGTGGGAAGTTTATGAGGAATATGGCAGCGGAATAAAATGGGATAAATGGTACTATGAAATGCTCAAAGCAAATGGAAAAGGCAGGGGAGCGGAATGGTATTACGGGGAGGCAATAACCATAATTTGCACCAAATGAAAAAGACCGGCTCGCCAAAGCCGGTCGGAGTTCCAGAAGAACTCATTTAAAACAACAATTACATTATAAAACATTTTTAAAAATTTGTCAAAAGAAATATAGAAAAAAATGAGTGTTGTAACACTCGTGGGGACCCCGCAAGGTGGTAGCGAGTGTGAGGCATTATGTGTGCGTTTACAAACACATAGCCATAATGAGCGTGCCTTGAAGGGGAAAAGGAGTAACACCGGAATGGTGAAAAATTTATTGTAAAAAAATTTGAATTGAATAGAGGTTGTTGCGACGTGAACAAAGTGTGTTTAGTCGGCAGGCTTACGAAGGATGCGGAGCTGAAGAGCACCGCGACGGGTGTAAATACTGTGACATTTGATTTAGCGGTAAAGCAAAGTTTTAAGACAGACGGAGAATACAAGACGGACTTTATTAGATGTGTTGCTTTCAGGCACCATGCAATGTTCCTTGCTAATTATGGAAAAAAGGGAGACGTGGTTTCGCTTGAGGGACGTTTGCGTAATAACTTTTGGGAAAAAGATAATGTGAAGCACTACGGTACAGAGGTTGAAGTAAAAGACATTGAAATTTTTGCATCAAAGAGAGACGAAGCACCACAGTTGCCGGAAGAATTTTCTGCAGATATACCGGATGACGATTTACCATATTAAGGAGGATTGACATGTCAAAAGAAAAATTTGTTAAAAACAGACTTTCTCCTCTCCTGGTGGATGCGTATCCTGAAGTTTTAGGAGCAACATACGAGGAAAAGGATAAGAAAGAGAGTGTTGACATTTATTATTGTGACGGAGCAATAGTGAAAGTTGATGTGACAGCTGACAGTTTACCTGCACTTGTTCAGAATGTGCTTGATAAGATTGTTTTTAATTAGGGGTGATATGTATGGAAATAAAATCAAATACGTTTTTATGTAGTGACCGCCATAAAAAAATAGAAGAAGCTATAAGAGCGGGACACGATAAGGATTACATAACAAAATGCGTTTATGAGCAACAAGAGAGCAGATACCTTGAGGGCAAATTAAACAGAGCAGAGTGCAAGAGAATAGTATATCAGATAGCATACGATGTTTATATGCAAAATTTAAGAGAGATAGGGGCTGTGAGGGCATGAGCTCATTATGTGAAACATGTGACAAGGAAATATTTTTTAAGTGTCCCTGGGTTATGCGTGGCCGAGCAGTTTCCGGATGGGATGCAAAGCTTGTCAAATGTAAAGATGGCGGTTATACATACAAGGTTATAGAATGTCCCGGATATCAAAGTGAGCAGACCGAAAAGGCAAGATGCGGAATTTGAGGAAAGGTTTTGAAAGGTAAGCGAAGCAAGTATTGCAGTGATGAGTGTTCTGTCAAGGCTATCAAAACGAGTTATAGGATGGGTAAGAAAAGGGGAGTAAAAAATGTTTGCAGAAGTAGTTGAAATTTTGAAGGGAACAGAAAAACTGCGTGGGGATATAACCAAACTAGCGGAGAAGTATATGGAGTCTGAAAAGGCAAAGGAGTGCTTTTTCAAAGAGCTTATACGAAAAGAGCAGGAGTGCGAGAGCCTTAAGGGTGAATGTGACAGACTTCGCTCTTTGTGCCGCATGAAGGACAGGATAATAAAGGAAGGGGTAAAATAGAAATGTTACATGATGTAATAAATGCACTTGAGGCAGAGTGCAAAAAACATAATAACGACCCGATGTATGAAACTATTTCAAATTATATCGTACAAAAATGCGAGGCAAATTCCCAAACACTTGAGAAAATGAAAAAAGCTATCGATGAAAAGAAAAATATTGCCGGCGCCATTGGGAAAATGCGGGATTTGGCAAAGAAACGATCAGTAGGCGGATGCGGTGTTTTAACACCGGAAGAAGGTTATAGCATTGTAGATAATTATTTCGGGATAAAAGGCGAAGAAACAACGAATGCAAAAATAGTATCCCTTACAGATTTGTTGTAGGAGGGTACCATGAAGCTTGACAAGAGAATAAAAGAAATGCCGTGGCCGAAAACAAACATTAAAAACGACAGAATATCTTATGAAGTTCTTGTCGAAAGAAAAAAGCAGGGGGATCATATCGTACATATAATCACGTTTGTTTTAAATAAACACTATAATATATGGCGTTACGAGAGATACGAAGATTTCAGGCTTATAGTTTCAAAGGCAGAGAGCGACTATGTTTTTCTGAAAAAAGACGGGAGTAGAAAACTTTGCACATATGGTCTTTTAATTAGTTCGCCAAGGTATATGTACGTTAAGATTTCGGAAGAGGATGAAAAGAAACTTTCCACTCTTACAGGAAAGAAAAGCGACAATCATCAGATGGACACACTTTTTCAAATGATTGATGAATGGAGAGCGGAAAAAAATCTTCGGAGTAAAAAGAAAAGAGGAGAGTTTCTTGACGAAGATATAAGCCTTTGTCCTGAAGACCTCCCTGAAGGGATTGAGGAATATATAAAAAATGAGGTTCTTCCATTTGATAACACGCTCATTTATAAAAAGGGTAATGTAAGAGGCACGTGTGCGTTGTGTGGCAGAAATGTACGAGCAAGGAGACAAAGATTCACACAACACAATTATGTTAGATGTCCTGATTGTGGCAGCAAAGTTTTATGCGTTTTAGAAAACAGCCAGGCATGGAAAAGCGACTATGTTGAAAATATAGCATTTTTACAAAAGGGACTTGACGGGGAAAGTGTTTGGATAAGGATGTTTCATCTTAAGAGAAATTATGATGCAAAATATCCAGACATTAAGAAAAATCTTGTTGAATGCGCTAGGTATGGGATGAGAGGATTTAAAGTGGCAATGTGGCTTAAAGAGTATAAAGGCTATACCTTTATAGGCAGAAGTGATATATACACTCTTAAAAATTGGGAAAGGGATGGGAAAATTTATATCTATGACGGATATTCTTACAAACTTTACTCAAATGGCATCGAGGAAACTTTGAAGGGCACGAGACTCGAATATATTAACATCAGAGAAGTTTTAAGAGAATACAGAAACCCGCTTAAATTTATAATCGATTTTATAAGGTTCCCGTGTCTTGAGTTTTTACATAAAAACGGTTATAAAAGATTACTTGAAGGAAAGGTTTATAACAGATTTTGTAAGGACACGAGTAATATCTGCAGATGGGAGCGGAAAACACCGAAAGAGTTTTTTAAGTTCCCTATGGCTCTTCTTAAAATAGCAAAGCCTGACGAGTGGGGTGAGTACCAAATAAAGCATGTAAATGACATTTGGGACATGAAAGGTATAACCACAGAGGATATTTACGAGCTGGCGTTTGAAAACTCGCTCCGGATAGGTTCAGTTAAGATTGCATCAAAGTACAAGAAAATAAGCAGTGTTATAGCCTATCTTAAGAAGCAAGAAACAAAGTATGGCGAGAGCAATATATGTGGCATCTATGAGGATTATCTTAAAGAGTGCGAAGAGCTTGAACTTGATTTGAAGGATAAAAATATTTTATTTCCTTCAGACCTTAAGAAAAGACACGAGGCTACGAGCAAAGCGGTTATAGAACAAAGAAAGAAAATAAACGAAAAGAAATTCAAAAAAGTCAGTGAGGCACTTTCAGAAATGGCATACGAGGGAGAAGGGCTTTTAATTATGCCGGCGCCAAGTGCATCATCCCTCACAAAAGAAGGCTCGGCACTTCACCACTGTGTAGGTACATATGCGGACAGAATGCTTCGTGGAGAAACGGCGATATTCTTTATAAGAAAAAAGGGAGAACCGAAAAAATCGTATTACACATTGGAATATAAAGACAAAAAGATAGTTCAGTGCAGAGGGAAAAACAACTGCTCTTATACGCAAAATGAAGAAGTTTATGCGTTTGTAGATGAGTGGCTTAAATTTATAAAAAGGAGTAAAACGAAATGCAAGAAATCAGCGTAAACGAAATGACGATTATTGAAAGTGAAATTATAACACTTACAACGCAGGCACAAAAAATGGCTTTGCAGTACATTGTAGAGATAGGGAGAAGGCTTACGAGGGCAAAGGAGTTAATAGGTCATGGCGGATGGGGAGCATGGCTTTCGGAAAAGGTTAATTACAGTCAGAGTACGGCAGAAAATTATATGAAGATATACAAGGAATTCGGAGAAGAGCAGATATCGCTCTTCTCTTCGGTGCAGTCGGACAAATTTCAGAACCTTCCTTACACAAAGCTACTGGCCCTTACGGCAATATCAAGCGAGGAGAGGGACAAGCTCTCTGAAAATGTTGATATTGAAAAAACTTCAGTCAAGGAGCTTGAGGAAAAGATAAAGGAAATAAAGGCAGAGAGAGACGGATTTGAAAATAAGAAGACTACTCTTGAAGGTAAACTTTTGAAAGCGGAGCAGACTATCGAGGAAGAGAAAAGAAAAGTGTCCGAGCTCGAAGAAAAGATTAAAGCTACAGAAAAACAGAGCAATGCTCTTAATGAAGATGCTATTCGTGAAGAGTATGAAGAAAAGCTAAAAAAAGCGAAAGATGCTCAGATTGCTGCAGAAAAGGCCAAAGAAAATTTAGAAGGTCAAATTAAGGAAGAAAAGAAAAAAGCTGCCTTGGAGGCTGCAGAAAAGGCAAAAAAAGCTGCAGAGAAACAAGTGCAGAAAGAAAAGGAAGAGCTTAAAGGGAAAATTTTTGAGCTTGAGAGAAAACTTGAATCAGCAGTAAGCCAGGAGACGCCGATTATATCTGTTTATTTTGGCGAAGTACAAGCCTACATAAAAACTATGTCAGAGCATTTTAAAAAGCTGAAAGCTGAAAATCCCAACACTTACGAAAAGCTTTCTGCAGGAGTAAAGCAGACACTTCATAATTTAATTGATGAGATATAGAAGGGAGCAAGAGATATAAATGGATGATAAAAATCTTGAAATTATTATTAGTAATTACCTAAAGGAGCTGGGAACACTTGCAAATGTAAACGGCTATCATTATCTGAAGTATGGTATAGGGATACTGATAAAGGATATGACTCTTATAAGTCAGATTTCGAAAATTATTTATCCTATGATAGCACAAAAATTTAACACTACCCCTTCACGAGTTGAAAGAAATATAAGACATGCAATTGAACTGGGTTGGAGCAGGTTCAACGAAGATATGGCAATGAAGATATTTAGATATAGTGTTTCAGCTGACAAAGGAAAGCCTGCAAACAGTGAATTCATGGCGACAGTTGCCGATTATATTCTTATGACACATGACGTTCTTGTCCAGGAAGGAGAAAATGATGAAACAATGCAGATATGAAAAGAAAATCTCCGGGGAACAGAGCAGGTGTTCAAAGTACTGGAAGCGGACCCGGATGAGAGATTGTAAAAACATATTTAAATGCAAGGATTTCAAAGCTACGTTATCATTCAGGATAAAAAGATTTTGGGAGGGGGTAAAACGAAGTGGCAAGATACATTGATGCTGAAGTGTTAAAAAGAAAACTAATTGATGAAAAAAACTTTTTTCCTGCTATTGTGGCGAGGGCATTAGGTGAAACACCCACTGCAGATGTTGTGAAAGTGGTAAGATGCAAGGATTGTGCAGGTGCTATCAAACACAAGGAATATCCCGATATGTATAAATGCAATGGTTGTAGCTTTGTGAGGGGTAGGCTTGTAACTGGCGAATTTGGATGTACTGTTGGTAAAAGAAATGGAGGGTGAGTAAATTATGAAAATACCAAAGCAAATTAAAGTAGGTGGATTTACATACAAGATTGAGAGACCAGAAGGGTCATTTGTTTCTGATGACGGTACGGCACTTGACGGAGAACACAGTTTTTCAGAAAAGACAATAAGAGTAGGAACAAGTGGTTGCGAAGAATACCAGGGGATTGTTTTTTTACACGAAGTATGCCATGCAATAATTGAGTGTTATATAGGACCTGAAGAACACGATGAAAAGTTTGTTGAGCAGTTTTCCAAGGGGCTTTATCAAGTGCTCGTAGATAACGAAGAAATCATGAAGGGCGGTGTTGATGGTGATAAGACCGAATGACACAGTATTACACAAACCGAGTGGTGAAACATGGGTGGTATGTGGAATTGACTATGACAAAGGGGAATTAATTCCTTGCGGATATCCGTTCCCTACGCTTGCAAAATTATCAGATTGTGAACTAATAGAAGAACACTATAAAGAAAAAGGACAGCCTCCAGAATACATATGTGCATTGCAAGAGCATGGACTTGATAGATTTGTATTCATGTCGGGTCATGGAAACGGAGGGGCTTAAATGAATCTGTTTAAACGAAAGCAGGGTATCGGACTTATGGTACAAAACAAGCCGGCAGTAATTAAAGTTCCAGACATCAAAGAGTATTTGGTTCAGGAGTATGAAAAAGTGAATGATATGCGGCTTAAAATAACTGAGCTTGAAGATACCCTCGAAAAAAAATGAAATAAAGATAAAATATGAGGCCGCTTTAGTCACACTTGATGAGTATTCCAAAAGAATCAAACAGGCTGAAGAGATTTTACAAAAGGAAAAAGAAAAGAAGGAACGCCTTCGAAGTGAAGTAGCTGAGATGAGGGACAATTTAAATTCTTACAAAATTCAGTTTAACAATGCAGCAATAACGAAAGATGAAATAAAAGAAGAAATAGTACGTGAAACGAAGGAAGAGATTATTTTAAGAGTGGAAAACCACAAAGGTCCTATCAGCAAAAAAATATTATATGAAATTATCAACGAGAGGTCAAACGGTCATGAAAAGCGAGTTACTAATAAAGAAAATAAAGGAGAGCTTAAGCGGAAAGGTGCAAAAGAGGATATCTGAAAACATTGCGCCGATAATAGCGGACAGGCTTTGTGAGAGTTTTGAAATTACAGAGAGGAGATGAGTAGTAATGAAAAAACTACCATGTGGAATGCAATGGAAGTTACCAAGGTTTTGTAAAGGAAGAAAATGTGAGAACTGTATATTAAATAAGAAAGGAAGATAAAAATGGAACCAATTTACGGATTTGAAGAAAGACTTTTAAAGGACTATGATTTTGAACCAAAGATTAAAGGGTATAGCATTGATGACCTGAAGAAAGAGGACAGACACGAGCTTTCCGGAATGCTTTATGTGTTAGAGGGCACAATCAAGGCATGGAAGGACGAAGTAGAGAGTGAACTTGAAGACAAGGGAACACTTGGAAAGATAGCAGAGGAAGCCTTCCAAAAAGCTTACGAAATGCTTATAAATAACTTTATAGTAGATGTGCATCAGTTTGTTATAGATACGCTTGATGGATATGAACATGAGGAGGAAGGAACTCATGAAGTTTAAAAAGATAGTAAGCATTTGCAAGTCGCACAAGCGAATGGTGCTTTATGAGGACCACGACATACAGTGGCTTTCGGACAGGTGTGCCGCATATCCGCTTTTTGAAATTCCGGAGCTGACAGAGACGGGACTGCAGAGAATTTGCGACATTACAGACAAACAGTGGGACAACATTATATTTATGAAGTCTGAAATGCCTGAAGGATTTAATTTCGGGGATGCAGACGAGTGTGAGAGCCTATGCGAAATAGGAGGCATGGCGGTAGCATACAAGGGCCGTATGATAACACCTGTACATACACAGAGGAAGGTATTTTATTTATAGACGGCAGATACTTGGAGCCGTTTTCTGATACACCTGAGAGGGAGCTTTATCTAAGGGAAACAAAGACAGGCATTAAATACTTTGCGGTAAAGCTAGGAATGCTCATATACGGCATTATAATGCCTTACAAGGATATAAACGAAGAATTCACGGCGCAGCTTCAGAAGGTTTATGAGAGCTGCACCGTAGCAGCAGAAAACAAGCAGGGAGCGGATACGCTTTAAAGAAAGAGGTGAGGAATGTGCCAAGGTACGCGGCAAATACAAATGTATCAAGCGAACTATCAAGGCTTGAGATAGAAAAAACTCTTATAAGATACGGAGCGGATAATTTTGCTTACGCAACTGCTAACGGTCAAGCGTTGATTGGTTTTACAATGAATGAGAGGCAAATTAAATTCATTCTCCCACTGCCAAAGAAAGAAGAATTTAAATACACACCCACCGGCAGAGACAGGTCCGAGAACAGCCAATATGAGGCATGGGAGCAGGCTTGCCGTCAGAGGTGGAGAGCCCTTCACCTTGTTATAAAAGCAAAGCTTGAAGCTGTTGAGTGCGGCATATCAGAGTTTGAAGATGAGTTTATGGCAAATGTGGTGTTGCCCGGGGGAAAAACGGTTGGGGAGTTTATGAAGCCACAAATAGAAAGTGCATACATAAATGGAGAAATACCAAAGCTTTTGCCAATGTTTGAATGAAGAGTTTCTTCTATAAATTAATAAGGGGAAAAAATAAGAGTCCGTGGGTGGCTCTTTTGCCCTTGTAGTGGGTATTAAAAAGTGAGCGAAAAAGAGGTGTGAAATGTTAGTTACGAGAGAGAAACAAATAATATGCGGAGAAGAGTACAAAGAGGTTGACATTATAAATGCCTTTACAAACAAAAAGTTCAATGGCCGAGGGCCGAAAAAGGAACTCAGTTCTCCGAAACAGAAAAATCTTAATGACAAAAACGCATGGAGATACCTCTGTCAGCTTATAAATACCAACTTTAAAGATTTTTATGACTTTCTCCTGCATTTGACGTTTGATGAAGAGCACTTACCTGCTACAATGGATGAGGCAATAAGCCTTGTTAAAAATTATATGCGCAGATTAAATTACAGACTTAAGAAAATGGGCAAAGAAAACTGCAAATACATAATCATACCGACAGATACATCTTCGAAGGATGGGGCGATAGTTCGAATACATTTTCACATAGTGCTCAGTTGTGATTTGCCAAGAGAAGTTATTTTAAAGCAGTGGAGCTTTGGCAGAAAAAATCTTAATGAGCTGCAGGGAGAAAAGGACAAATATCAAAAGCTTTGCGAATACTTAAAGAAAAACGTTCGGAGCGGAAGAAGATGGATAAGCAGTCTTAATTTAAAAAAGCCGATGATGAAAGTGCCAAATGACAATAAATATACTGCGCGTCAGGTAGAAAGGATTGCAAAGGCTCCCCTCGATATAGAATTTTGGGAAAAGAAATATCCCGGATGGACACTTATAAACTCTGACAGTGCGTATATTGCAGAGTATAACGATTTAACGGGTTGGAGTATATATTTAAAACTACGCAGGAAGGAGTGCGGGCGATGCTGATTTTGCCTATAGAGAAGAAATGGTTTGACATGGTTGAAAGGAGAGAGAAAAAAGAGGAGTACAGAGAAGACAAGCCGTACTGGAGGGCAAGGTTTAAAAAGCTGATGGGAGCGGGCATGCTAGGGAAACATCACAAGGCGCTCCTTCGGAACGGGTACGGCAAAGATAAGCCCACGCTAGAGATAGAATTTATTTTAGGTTATGGGCAGGGAAGAGAAGAATGGGGAGCCAAGGCGGGGGAAAATTATTTCATCCTGTCTATTTTGGATGTCAAGAGAGTGGAGGGATGTAAATGAACTGGAAAACGGCAGCAATAGAAGATTTGGAGAACCATGGAAGAAGACTTAAGGCACTTGAAAACACAAGTGAGAGGATAAGGGCATTAAAAGAACAGCTTACAGCACTTAAAAGTTCGGGAGATACCACTACAGTAAAAGGCGGAGGAAGCAGGGCAGAGGATAAGGTTATAAATAACATTGTGGAAAGGGAAAGGCTTCGTGCAACATATAAAGCTACACGGCACCTGGTTGAGATTGTAGAGAGAGGACTTTCGGGGCTTGATGAAGGGGAGCGGTTTATTTTACTTACGTTTTACATGGATAGACCGAAAAAGCATGTTGAGAGATGTATGGAGCAGCTGCATCTGGAACAGGCGCAGGTTTACAGGATGAAGGACAGGGCACTTTATAAATTTACAATTTCCATGTACGGGATTGTGGATTATTAAACATGATAAAAAGAGGATAAGATTTTTTGTAAAATCTGTGTTATACTAGTATCATGAAATATTGCAGAGAGGACCTTACGGGTTCTCTTTTTTATTTAATTGGTTGGCAGAGTTATCTCCTTTTCTTTGCCGGGGAATATCGCACTATATGCACAGAGAAAAGTGCATCATTTTTTGGGGTGGGCGAAGCGATATATAAAAAACAGATACAAAGAATAATTATATTATTCTTTTTCGAAGGAAATTTTATACCAACGTTAGACTAAACACAGTCTAAAAAGCCCCGCGCGCAGGCGCGTGCGAGAGGAGGGAGGAAAGTGAGCGGCAAGCAGAACTTTAAAAAAATTGAAACTGAGTATATAACCGGGAACATGTCGCTTACAGAAATTGCTAAAAAGCATAAAATACCCATTGGGACAATTAAAGACAGAAGCAGAAAAGGTAAATGGAGTAAAAAAAGAAAGGAATACAAGGAAAAGGTTATCGGGAAAACAGTTGAAAAAATAGCGGAAGGGACTTCGGAGAAACTCAAAAAAGAATATGATGTTGCGTGTCGCATGTGTGAGGTGCTTGAAGAAGCACTGCAGGATGATGAACAATTTTACAGGCATGTTGACAAGTATGGGCAAGAAGATGTGCTTAAAACACTTGATGCCAAAAGGCTTTCGGCAGCGGCAAAGGCACTTAGGGAACTTACGGAAATTAAGAAATTTGCAGGAAATCTTATATCCGAATTTGAAGGGCGGAAACTGGAAATTGAGGAAAGAAAGATAAAGATTGCAGAAAGCAAAATTACAAGTGACGATGATGAGAGCAAAAACATTAACGTTAACATTGAGATTATATAAAAATTTAAGGGAGGATTAAGAAAAATGAGCAAAGCAATTGAACTTTTAAAGGGTGCTATAAATAAATTCTTAGATTTAGCGCCAAGTATTTCAGAGCATATGGAGAGCGGAGAAAACCCTCATGCGGTTACAAAGAGTCAGGTGGGGCTTGGAAATCTTAAAAACGAGGAGCAAGCTACGAAGGCGGAGTTTTTGACAGAGCAGGGAAAAAACAATTTGCACATACAAAGCCGTGAAAATCCTCATGCGGTTACAAAGAGCCAGGTGGGGCTTTCGAATGTGAAAAATGAGGAGCAGGCAACAAAAGAAGAGTTTTTGCTTCATGCGGAAAATAAGGAAAACCCTCACGCGGTTACAAAGGAGCAGGTGGGGCTTGGAAATCTGAAAAACTCCGAGCAGGCAACAAAAGAGGAATTTTTTCTTCATGCGGAAAACAGGGAAAATCCTCATGCGGTTACAAAAGAACAGGTAGGGCTTTCAAATGTTACAAACGAGAAGCAGGCAAGTCTTGTGCAATACCTTCAGCACATAAACGGAGAAGGTGACAAGCACAGCGGA
>JAZOQG010000018.1:0-31229 GCA_045656005.1 Clostridia bacterium | reverse complement strand
TTTAATTTGTCTTCCTAAGACCGCTTGGCCTCCGACTTATGACTGTTGCAGTAGCAGTTGCACTTTCACAGCTTTAATTTTTAATACATAGGCGTGCAGACGTCAGTTTGCACGCCTTATTAGCGGATATTCAGTGTTTTACTGAAAGGAGGATTATAAAAAATGCTTGAAAAATTATTTTGTTTGACAGCTTATGCCGAACCTGTAGTGACACCCGCAGCAGATGCTGTGCAGGCAGCAGAACCTGCCGCAATGACTGTGTTCGGATTTGGTTTTGGTCTTGTATTTATAGGACTTATTGCAATTATTATTATATGCAAAATTATGGGTTGGCTTTGTCAGGCTCTTATAAAAGAGAATAAGGCTCCCAAAGAGAAAAAAGTAAAAAGCACTAAAAAACTTGAAATTCCCAATAAAGGTGAATTTGTTGCGGCAGTTTCTGCAGCACTCGCAGAGGAAATCGGCAAGGATGTAAGCGCTATCAGAATTTTAAGTATTAAAAAACTTTAAAATCGAAAGGAAAGATTTATTATGAAAAAATATAAAGTAAACGTAAACGGTACAGAATACGAAATCGCTATTGAACTTATGGCAGACGACGGTAAGGCTCCTGCTCCAAAAGCGGCTCCCGCTCAGGCTTCTGCACCCGCAGCAGCACCCGCTCCTGCAGCTTCCGGCGCAGGCGCAGCTGTTTCTGCTCCAATGCCCGGCACAATTTTAGATGTTAAAGTTGCAGTTGGCGACACTGTTACAAAAGGTCAGGTACTTATGATACTTGAAGCTATGAAAATGGAAAACGAAATTATGGCTCCTGCAGACGGAAAAGTAACTTCTGTTGCAGTTACAAAGGGTGCAACTGTTGAAAGCGGAAGCGCACTTTGCACAATCGCGTAATTTACGAAAGATAGGAGAGTAAGTTATGCAGGCTTTTATTGATTTTTTGGGCGATACAGGTTTTGCACTCATGAACTATAAGTTCGCTATTATGATTGTAATTTCCTTCGTTCTTTTATATCTTGCCATTGTTAAGCAGTTTGAGCCACTTTTGCTCCTGCCAATAGCATTTGGTATGCTTTTAACAAACCTTCCCGGTGCAGAAATGTATCATAAAGACATTTTTGCCGCAGGAACTGTTCAGTGGTCAGCTTTTCCACATGGTATTATTAACCTTTATGATAATGCAGGTGCTATAATTGGTACGGCTGACATTACAGCAGGTCTTATAGACTACCTTTACCTTGGTGTAAAGCTTGGTATTTATCCTTGCCTTATCTTCCTCGGTGTTGGTGCTATGACAGATTTTGGTCCCCTTATTGCAAACCCCAAGAGCCTCCTTTTAGGCGCTGCGGCACAGCTTGGTATTTTTATTGCATTCTTTGGTGCAAAATACATGGGTTTTACAGGAATGGAAGCAGCATCAACAGGTATTATCGGTGGTGCTGACGGACCTACTGCTATTTTCGTAACAAGTAAGCTCGCTCCCGACCTTTTAGGTCCTATAGCGGTTGCGGCATATTCTTACATGGCTTTGGTGCCTGTTATTCAGCCACCTATTATGAAGCTTTTAACAACAAAGAAAGAACGTCAGATTGTTATGAAACAGCTTCGCCCTGTAAGTAAAACAGAAAAAATTATATTCCCGATTGTGGTTACAACATTCGTTGCACTCCTTCTCCCATCTGCGGCTCCGCTTATCGGTGCTCTGATGCTCGGAAACTTAATGCGTGAGAGCGGTGTTGTTGAAAGAATTTCAAAGACAGCACAAAACGAGCTTATGAATATTGTAACAATATTCCTCGGTATCTCCGTTGGTGCAACAGCTACAGCTGACGTGTTCCTCACAGCTAAAACACTTATCATAGTTGTAATGGGTGTAATAGCATTTATGGGCGGTACAGCAGGTGGCGTGCTTCTTGCTAAAATTATGAACCTTTTCACAAAGAACAAAATAAACCCACTTATCGGCTCTGCAGGCGTATCGGCAGTTCCGATGGCAGCTCGTGTATCTCAGGTTGTAGGTCAGAAGGAAAATCCCGGGAACTTCCTCCTTATGCATGCTATGGGTCCCAACGTGGCAGGTGTTATAGGTTCCGCTATTGCGGCAGGTGCTTTCCTGGCACTTTTCATGTAATTTAAAGAAAGGAAAAAGATATGGCTAAAAAATTATATATTACAGATACAATTCTTCGTGATGCCCACCAGAGTCAGGCGGCAACACGTATGCGTATCGAAGATATGATTCCTGCCCTTGAAAAACTTGACGAAGTTGGCTACTGGTCACTTGAGTGCTGGGGCGGTGCAACCTTCGATGCATGTATGAGATTTCTTGATGAAGACCCATGGGAAAGACTCAGAACATTCAAAAAACACATGCCTAACACAAAACTGCAGATGCTTTTCCGCGGTCAGAACATCCTAGGGTATAAGCACTATGCAGATGACGTTGTTGAGGAATTTGTTAAAAAGTCCATTGAAAACGGTATTGATGTTATTCGTATATTCGATGCTCTCAATGATGTAAGAAACCTTGAATCAGCTATCAAATATACAAAGAAATACAAAGGCTGGTGTGAAGCTGCGCTTTCATACACAACAAGCCCTGTTCACAATATCGAATACTTTGTAAAGCTTGCTAAAAAGCTTGAAAGTATGGGTGCAGATTCAATCTGTATCAAAGATATGGCAAACCTTCTTTTGCCATTTGATGCTTATGAACTCGTTAAAGCATTAAAACGTGATATCCAGATTCCAATTCACCTTCATACCCATAATACAACAGGTACAGGTGACATGGTAAATCTTATGGCAATTCAGGCAGATGTTGATATTGTTGACTGTGCGCTTTCACCTCTTGCAAACGGTACTGCACAGCCTTCAACAGAAGCACTTGTTGCAACACTTAAAGATACAGGCAGAGATACAGGTCTTGACCTTAATAAGCTTTCCGATATTGCAAAGCATTTCAGAGAGGTTGCCGATAAACTTCAGGCAGAGGGAACACTTAATCCCAAAGTTTTGAAGGTTGATACAAACACACTTTTATATCAGGTTCCGGGCGGAATGCTTTCAAACCTTCTTTCACAGCTTAAGCAGGCAAATGCAGAAGATAAATACTATGATGTGCTTGCAGAAATTCCGAGAGTTCGTAAAGACTTCGGTTACCTTCCTCTTGTAACACCTACAAGTCAGATTGTTGGTACTCAGGCTGTTATGAACGTTCTTTCCGGCGAAAGATATAAGATGATTCCAAAAGAATCAAAGGGTGTACTTCGTGGCGAATATGGTCAGCTTCCTGCACCTGTTAACGAAGAAGTAAGAAAGAAAGCAATCGGCGATGAGCCACTTATCACTTGCCGTCCTGCTGATCTTTTGAAACCTGAACTTGAAGGCTATGAGAAAGAACTTAAAGAAAAAGGTCATTACCAGAAACCTGAAGATGTATTAAGTTATGCACTCTTCCCACAGGTGGCACTTAAATTCTTTGAAAAGAGAGATAGCGGTGCACTTTCTGGAGATGAAGTAAGAACGCTTTACGTTGAAGATTTATCATAAAATAAAAATCCCTTCGGGGATTTTTATTTTTTTCTTTTAATTTACTTAAATGTGTGATACAATATAAAATGAATAAATTTTAATTTGGAGAAAAAGTATGCCATTTGATGCAATAGCGGTGTCGGCGGTAGTGTCGGAACTTACGGACAAAATCGCAGGCGGAAAAATAGAAAAAGTTCATCAGCCTGAAAAAGACGAAATCCGTCTTTTTGTAAAGTGCGATAAAAAAAATTACATATTGCTAATTAGTGCTGACAGTCAAAATCCACGAATACACTTAACAGAGCACACAAAACAAAATCCCATGGAAGCTCCCATGTTTTGTATGCTTCTACGTAAGCACATAGGCGGGGGGAGAATAAAAAGCATCACCCAACCTTCCTTTGAGCGAATTGTTGACATTGAGGTTGAAGGTCGTAATGAGCTTGGAGATTTGACGCAGTGCCACGTTATTGCAGAGATTATGGGAAGACACAGTAATATCGTTTTGGTACAGAACGACAAAATAATTGATAGCGCAAAGCGAATTGATTTAAGCGTTTCTACTGTGCGTCACCTTTTGCCCGGTCTTACTTATCAGCTTCCTCCTGCACAGGATAAGATAAATCCTCTTAAAGCAGAAGAAAAAGAGTATTTCGAGGCCCTTTTAAAAGTTTCAGACGAAACACCTATAGATAAAAGCATTGTAAAAACCTTTTTGGGGACATCTCCTCTTTTTGGAAGAGAAGTTTCTTTCCTTGCAACAGGCGAAAGTGATGGAAGGCTTTCGGGACAAAATATTTTAAAAACTGCCGATGTATTAAATATGCAGTTTGAAAAAATTAAAAATGGATGCTTTGAGCCTTGCGTGATAGAAGATGCCAAAAGCGAAAAAATGATAGATTTTGCGGCATATAATGTAAGCTACTTCGGTTCGCTTTCAAAAGTTCATAAATTTGAAACCATTAGCGGTGCTATGGACACGTTTTTCCTTCGCCGTGACTTGTGGGAAAGAATGAGGGGAAAGAGTGCCTCTGTTCGCAAAACGGTTTCAAATGCACTTGAACGTTGCAGAAAAAAAGCGGTGCTTCATCAGGAAAAACTCGCAGAGTGTGAAAAGGCAGACACTTTTCGTATATATGGCGATTTGATAACTGCAAATCTATACAGACTTTCGCAGGGCGAAGAAGAGGCACAGCTCGAAAATTATTATGACAATAATAATATAGTAGAAATTTCCATGGATAAATCAAAATCACCACAGAAAAATGCGGCAGCTTACTATACTAAATATAGAAAACTCAAAACTGCAAAAGAAGTGGTAGGGGAGCAACAGGAGAAAAATCTTGCGGAAATTGAGTATCTTGAAAGGGTAATGGGCAGTATTGATATTGCTGAGAGCGAAAAGGATATTTCTGAAATCCGTGAAGAACTTTCTGCAATGCACTATATAAAAACCGAGCAGAAGAAAGGTAAACGCAGGGAAAAACCTTCGGAGCCTTTAAAATTTGAATATGAAGGATATGAAATTCTGGTCGGAAGAAATAACAGACAAAATGACCTTTTGACCTGCCGCATGGGAAGAAGCTATGACATGTGGCTTCACACAAAGGATATCCCCGGCTCTCATGTTCTTATAAGAAATCAGAACGTGGAAATTCCTGATAAAATTATAGAATATGCCGCAACTCTTGCAGCATATTACAGTAGCGGAAGAGAAAATAGCATGGTGGCAGTTGACTACACCATAATTAAAAATGTAAAAAAACCTGCAGGGGCAATGCCCGGTAAGGTAATATATGATAAATATAAAACGGCGTATGTATCGCCCGCAAAAATGGAGGTTTAAATGGATTTCAAAGAAAAGTATAACAAATGGCTCGCGTACGAAGGACTTGAGGAAAACTTAAAGGAAGACTTGCTTTCGCTCCAAGGTGAAGACGATATAAAAATGCGTTTTGATAAAGATTTGGAGTTTGGAACAGGCGGACTTCGCGGAATTATGGGAGCGGGTACAAACAATATGAACATATATACCGTTCGCCGTGCAAGTCGCGGTCTTGCGGATTACTTAAATCAAAACGGACTTTCAAATGGTGTTGCTATTGCTTTTGACTGCCGGAATAATTCCCGTCTTTTTGCTATGGAAACGGCAAAGGTTTTGGCAGCGGCAGGAGTAAAGAGCTATATTTATGACACACTTCGCCCTACACCGCAGCTTAGTTTCACTGTAAGATATTTAGGCTGCAGTGCAGGTGTTGTAATTACTGCAAGCCATAACCCTAAAGAATATAATGGCTATAAGGTTTATGGAAGTGACGGAGCGCAGGTTGTTTTTGAAGTTGCAGATGCTATAAAAAAGAATATGTCAAAACTTGATATATTTACGGGCGCGCCATGTATGGATGAAAAAGAGGCGGTAGAAAAAGGTCTTATAAACTTTATAGGCGAAGAAGTTGACCGAGAGTTTCAAAAGGGAGCACTCTCTCTTTCTATAAATTCCGAACTTATAAAGAAAGCAGATTTAAAACTTGTTTATTCTCCGTTTAATGGAGCAGGCAATATTCCTGTACGTCGTGTGCTTTCGGAGGCAGGACTTAAAAATGTGTATGTAGTACCCGAACAGGAAAATCCCGATGGTAATTTTCCAACTCTTAAAAGTCCTAACCCCGAAAATTTTGAAGGCTTCGCCCTTTCAATTGAACTTGCAAAAAAAGTGGGTGCAGACCTTATAATTGCAACCGACCCTGATTCTGACCGTGTAGGAGTTGCAACAAGAAAGCCTGACGGTGAGTTTGTAAACCTTACGGGTAATCAGACGGGTGCACTTCTGACAGAATATATTCTTTCACAGAGAAAGGAAATGGGAACACTTCCCCAAAACGGATATATTATAAAAACTGTTGTTACAAATGAAATTGCAAATAAAATTGCCGCATTTTACGGAGTAGAGTGTTTTGATGTTCTTACAGGCTTTAAATTTATTGCCGACAAGATAAAAGAGCACGAAGATAAGGGTGATAAAGAGTATATATTTGGTTTTGAAGAAAGCTATGGATATCTTTGCGGTGATTATGTAAGGGATAAAGATGCGGTTTCTGCATCACTCTTAATTGCAGAAATGGCATCAAATTATAAAATGCGCAGTATGACTCTTTACGACGGACTTATGGAGCTTTGCGAAAAATATGGAAACTTTGGCGAATGGGTAGATAACATCTATTTTGAAGGCGCTGACGGAATGGAAAAAATGAGTGCCGTAATGGAAAGCATAAGAGAAAATGTTCCGCATAGCATTGGCGGAAGCTGTGTTGTAACCTTTACCGATATACTTAAAAACAAAAAGATAAATATCCTTACAGGTGAAGAAACTTCGGCAAATCAGCCTTCCTCAAATGTTTTGCGTTTTGAAACGGAAGACGGTGGTTTTGTAGCTTTCCGTCCCTCAGGCACAGAACCTAAATTTAAAATCTATTCAGGCTTTTTTGCTGATGATTTAAAGGTAAAGGCTGAAAAAATTAAGTCTGACGTTGAAAAAATAATGAAAGGAATGTAATATGAATAAACTACACGAGAAAAAAGGCTTTATATGTGATATGGACGGTGTTATCTATCATGGTAACAAATTGCTCGACGGTGTAAATGAGTTTTTAAAGTGGCTTTACGAAAATAATAAAAAGTTTTTGTTTTTGACAAATTCAAGTTCGCTCTCGCCCAGAGAATTACACCAGAAACTCAAAAGAATGGGACTGGAAGTGTCTGAGGAGCATTTTTACACAAGTGCCCTTGCGACCGCAAGTTTTATAGCAAGTCAGGCACCGGGATGTAGTGCCTATGTAATTGGTGCACCGGGACTTGTAAATGCACTTTACGACAAAGGCATTACGATGAACGATGTAAACCCGGACTACGTAGTTGTGGGTGAAACTTCAAATTATAATTATGAAAGCCTTTTAAAAGCTGTTGATCTTGTAAACCGCGGTGCAAAACTGATAGGAACAAATCCCGATATGACAGGACCTGCCGAAAATGGAATCATTCCTGCCTGCCGTGCCCTTGTAGCGCCAATTGAACTGGCAACAGGTAAGAGCGCTTATTTCGTAGGAAAACCCAATGCGCTTATGATGCGTACAGGTCTTAAAATGCTTGGCGTTCACTCGGAAGATGCAGCTATGGTGGGCGACAGAATGGATACTGATATTATTGCAGGCATTGAAACAGGACTTGACACTGTGCTTGTACTTTCAGGTGTTACAGATATGGAAACCATGAATAAATTTCCCTATAGACCAAAATATATTTTTTCCGGCGTAGGAGAAATCCCTGGGAATAAATAATTTACTAAAGGATACTTTACAATAATTGCAAAGTATCCTTTGAATACCAAATTTAGAAGAAGTTTTTAAAAATTTTTTAATATTTTTTTGTCTTAAACTATTGCAAAATTTATAAAGATGGTTTATACTATAAAAGTAAAGTGGTATAGGCTCGAAATTTTATTAGCTTATTTCCGCTTAATATCTTTGATTATAATTTGTGCACTGCACAAAATTATAATA
This sequence comes from Clostridia bacterium, assembly GCA_045656005.1. GTDB lineage: Bacteria > Bacillota > Clostridia > UMGS1883 > UMGS1540 > JAZNQN01. Next base: position 23,139 of record JAZOQG010000018.1, on the reverse strand, counting down.
AGAAAAAAGTTTTATTTCTTGAAAGGAGAAAGGGAAAATGAAAAACAAACTTGCAAAATCCATGTCAATGATTATTGCGATTGCAATGCTCATTTCCATGGTACCGGCTGTAGTTTCTGCTACAGAAACAGATACGGCATCAGTAGACATTACAAATGTTACTATCGGTGAACCTGATAATGATGGTTTTGTAACTGTTGAAGTTGAATATACTGCTACCGGTTTGGAAGAGTACACACTCTTGGTTGTAAGGTCAACAAACCCTTACGAAACAGAAGTCAATGGCGATGATGATTTGACTTCAGGTAACTTGCCGACAGATGATGGTGAACTCGAAAAAGCTATCGAGTACATTGATCAGGAAGCAGTTTCTGCTGACAAAATCACATTTAAGCTCAGAGAAAGAACAGGCGACCTTGTAATGGAAGGCGCTCCTTACATAAATGTTCTTATGGGCGGATCAGCAGCAAGTGCAAAAGTTTATACTGCACAGCAGCTTGGAACAGCTCCCACAATTACAATTCCCACTAACACAACAGTATTCAGCGATGAAGACATTGTGTTCGGTGTAACAGGTGGTGATGCTACATGGGCAGGAGCTGCTGTTGTTAAAGTAAATGGTGCTGACACTGCAACAACTGCTAATGTTACTGCTAATTCTATCACACTTAAGTCAAATGTAAATGTAACTTCACTTAAGGTTGAAGCTGATGGATATTATGATGCTACATGGGCAGGTACAGTTACTGTAAAAGATCGTATGGAAGAAGCTGAAAAAATAGCTAAGGCTGCGGCTTCCGTATCACCTGTTTATGGTACAGCAGAGAATGATATCAATGAGGGTGATGCTCAGATTACTATTCCTGCTGATGTTGATGAAGAACCAACAACAGGTGTTAGTATTGAGTACACTCTCAAGAAAGGTGAAGAAACTTTAACACCTGATGAAGATGGCGGACTTGTTTACACAGTTGCAAGACCTGAACAGGGACAGCCTGATGCTACTGATTATGCAGTTGCATATGTTATTAGCTATCCCGACATTACTGATGTGGTAGGCTCAAAAGCTATCACAGTAAATGCTATCGGTAACGATGGTCCTGCGTTTACTGCTAATGACATCACTTTAATTGAAAATGAACTTCTTGGTGGTGTGTATGGTAAAGAAAACATGGCAGTTATAATCGTTGATAATGCAAATGCTAATTTTGCAACAGCTGCAGAAAGACTTGTTATTAAAAAGGCAGATGGAACAGAATATAATTTGTATTATGTAAAAGCACGTAACTGGTTTGTAGGTCTTATTCCTGTTTATGATGATGCGGATATGGATGCTAAGAAGGCACTTGCTCAGCCTGAAATTAAAAATGTAGCATATCCTGAAGGCAAGGATGCTGACGATTACATGGTTTATTATGGTAACGTAGCTGGTGCTCCTGTAGATTCAGCTTCTGGTATGCCGTTATATGATACAAATGATACAAATGCTATTAAAAAGATCTTTAAAGGCACAACCTTTGATGATAGTGTGTATCTTGCAGCAGACTTTGCAAACGGCAAAATGGATGGTAACATAAATACTAATGAAACTAATGAGTTGAAGAAGTATTTTAAAAATGTATACATTGAAGTAGATGGAGAAATGGTTCCAAATGATCTTGCAATAAACAAGGTTTCTGTTGGAGAATAATCACATATTGCCTTACAATCTAAGAGGAATACTAAATTCCTCTTAGATTTAAGAATAAAAAACAGTGTAAGCTGTGCAAAAAAAGAAAAGGAGAAAAATTATGAAGACTAAAAAAATCATTTCATTTTTGTTGTCGGCAGTGTTTGTCTTAACAATGTTTGCAACAAATGTTGTAGCTGCTGATCCTGTAGCTACAAAAGCAACTGTTTCTTTTTCAAGTGTTGTAATTGATTCTGAAGCCGGAACAGTGGAAGCAAAAGTAAATATGGATGCCGATGGAGCTTTGGACAATTTTACCATTATTGTGTCGTATCCTAAAACAAAGATTACTTATGACACATATGTTGCCGGAACACAAGTTCAGGGTGATGGTACCGATAATTTTGCTGTAAGCAATTTGCCCGTTGGTGCGGTTATGATTGCAGCATCTGAGCAAGCTAATGCAGGTACATTTAGTTCAGACATTTTAACACTGAATTTTAATATTGTTGATAGTGTTGAATTGGAGTCACTTTCTGATGAAGAATTTAAAATATCTGTGACGGCAAATAACAATAAAGATTTGAATGATATTACTGGAACTACCACAATTAAACTTATTCACACAGCTCCAGTGATCACAGCAGGCGATATTACAGCTACACCTGTATCCGGTACAGCTGTTACAGTTGCTGCAACTGCTGCTGACAACTGGGACAACGACTTAGCTGCTGAAGACCTTGCATACCAGTGGTTTACAAGAGTTGATACAACAGATACACCTATTGAAGGTGCAACAGCTGCTTCTTACACACCTGTTGCTGCTGACAAAGGCAAAATTCTTGGTGTTGAAATTACTGCTACAGTTGACTGTGTAACAGATGCAACTAGCACATCAACAACAAAAGTTGTTAGTGAAAATGCAGTTACACTTCCTGACGTTGCTCCTACAATTACAGTTGCTGACGAAGCTAACTTTAAGGCTGAGACAGTTGTCGCTTGTGGTGCTCCTATTTCACTTGAAGAAGTTGTAACATTTACAGCTGATGAATATGTTGGAGGAACCCCTGTTCCGACATATGAATGGTATGTTAAGAAGGGTGCAGCTGAATGGGCAAAAGTAGATGATGCTACAACAAATGAATTTACACCTGATTTTGACAGAGATTATGTTACAGGCCAGAGCGTTTATGTTAAATGCGTAATTACAGTTGCTAACCAGGCTGACCTTGGCTTGACAGCGACAGCAACGAAGGAAATTGAATTTGAAAAAGCACTTGTTTCAGGTAACATGAAGCCTGTAATTGATAGCCTCGTAATTAACAAAGCTGTAGTAGTTGACGAAGTACCGGGCGTTGCTCCACTTGGTGAAGCTGCTCCTATCGTAGATGATGTTCTTTCTGTTTCATACACATGGGAAGATATCGCTGCTGATGGTTCTTCTTCAGATGAAACAAACAATTCTGTTGTAACATGGACAATTGGCAACAAAGTAGTTGTAGCTGAAACTTACACAGTAGCAGCTGAAGATATTGGCAAAGCAATTTCTGTTAAGGTTGACGCTGTATCTTCCGATGATGATGCTAACGCAAGTCTTGGTCTTACAGAAGAAACTGTAGTAATTGGTAATAGCCTTGAAGATGAAACTGAAGTTGTTGCTAAGAACCCTGAATATGTTCCTGAAGTATCAGATGTTGCATTTGATAAAGACACTGTAAGGGTTGGAACAGCTGCTGCAATTTCATACGCATTTGAAGATAAGAACGGATTTGAAGATGCTTCTGATGTTAAAATCGTTAAAGCTGCTACTGCTGATGCTGAAACATGGGAAGATGCAGTTGCCGGTACAGATTACACAACAGACCTTGAAGGCAATGCTTTGGCAAATGGTGCAAAAGTTAAATTTGCTAAAGAGATTAAAGGTATGTTCGTAAAAATCGTTGTTGATCCTAAGAACACAGACGAAACTAACGAAACAGATTATGAAGATGTATCATCTATAGCTGTTGAAGTTAAAGCTAAGGCTTCTTCCGGCGGTGGACTTACAGGTCCTTCACTCGGTGGTGCTACTAACACACCGGTTACACCTGACACACCAGATACACCTGATACTCCTGATACACCTGACACACCTGTTGTAGTTCCTGCAGCTAAAGACTGCATCACTCTTACAATCGGTAAAGCAGATGTAAACGTATTCGGCGAAGCAAAAGCTAACGACGTAGCTCCTGTTATCCGTAACGACCGCACAATGCTTCCTGCAAGAGTAGTTGCTGAAGCTCTTGGTGCTACAGTTGCTTGGGATGGCGAAGCTAGAAAAGTAACAATCACAAAAGGTGATATTACAATCGTTATTACAATTGATGCTGACAAAGCTTTGGTAAATGGTGAAGAAGTTGCTCTTGATAGCCACGCATTCATCGAAAGCGACAGAACATACCTCCCAATGAGATTCCTCGGTGAAAAACTCGGTGCAGAGGTTACATGGAATGCCGCAACTCAGGAAGTTTACATTGTTCCTGCAAAATAATAAAGCCTAGTGCTTTTAAATTAAAAGAGTACCCAGATTTGGGTACTCTTTTTATCTGGTAAATAATAAATGTTAATATATATTTTTTGGCTTTTATGTTCTGGATTTTTTTACATTCTCATTGACAAATTACGTTTTTTGGTATAGACTATTAGTGTATTTTCTAAAGATATTTATTTCTTGAATTCCCCCCAATTTATTTTTATGGAGTGATATAATGAATTATGGTGAAATGTCTTTATTGCAACTTCGCGAGATTGCAAAAGAGATGGACATTAAAAGCGCCTACAAAATGAAAAAAGGTGAGCTTGCCGATGAAATTATGCGCATAATTTCTGAAAGAAAGAAAGCCGAGGACGACGCCAAAGCGGCACAGCTTCCTAAAACTGAAATTTCAAAGCAGGAAGAGGAGATTGCAGAAAAAGAAGAAAAGGCACAATCTCAAAGCAAGGAAGGAGTAAGTCAGGTATCAGGCATTTTGGAGCTTCTTTCAGATGGCTTTGGTTTCCTTCGCACCGAAAACTATTTAAGCGGAACGGGGGATATATATGTTTCTCCAACGCAGATAAGAAGATTTAATTTAAAAACAGGTGATGAAGTACATGGAAAAGCACGTTTCCAGAAAGATGAGCGTTTTCCTGCACTCATTTACGTTGATACTGTAAACGGCGACAGTCTTGATAGAGCAATAAGGAGAAAACCTTTTGATTCCCTCACACCTATTTATCCCGACAAAAGAATTGAACTTTCAACGGGTAAAATGGATTTTTCAACCCGTCTTGTTGACCTTATTGCACCTATTGGATACGGGCAGAGGGGTCTTATCGTTGCACCGCCTAAGGCGGGAAAAACAACAATGCTTAAAAATATTGCAAGAAGCATTACGAGTGCTGACAAAAACTTAAAGCTAATTGTACTGCTTATTGATGAGCGACCCGAGGAAGTAACCGACATGCAGAGAAGCATTGACGGAGAGGTTGTTTTTTCAACCTTTGATGAACCGCCGGAACACCACATAAAGGTTGCTGAAATTGTACTTGAGAGGGCGCAACGCCTTGTGGAACATGGAAAAGACGTTGTGATTTTGCTTGATTCTGTTACAAGACTTGCAAGAGCATATAACCTTGTAGTTCCGCCAAGTGGAAGAACACTTTCGGGCGGTCTTGACCCGGGAGCACTTCACAAACCAAAAAGATTTTTTGGTGCTGCGAGAAACATCGAAAACGGAGGGTCTCTTACAATACTTGCAACTGCTCTTATTGAAACGGGTTCCCGTATGGACGATGTGATTTTTGAAGAATTCAAAGGCACAGGAAACATGGAAATTCATCTTGACAGGAAACTTTCTGAAAAACGAATTTTCCCTGCAATTGACATTTACAAATCAGGAACAAGAAAAGAGGACATGCTTTTAAAACCACAGGAGCTTGAAGCTATGTGGACTATAAGGAAGGCTTTTTCTTCGCAAAATATTTCAGATGTTACCGAAACCATAATAAACCGACTTGTAGCAACTAAAAATAACAGCGATTTTGTAAGCCTTATTCAAAAATCTTTCTAATTTGATTGACACAAAAATTTATGTGTGTTATACTAAAATGAATGAGTATTCTAAGGAGGAGTAAAAATGAATTTCAGAAAAAAATTATCATCACTTTTGGCAGTTTTTATGTTAACAAACTTGTTTATGGCAACTTTTGTCAGTGCCGACGGACAGTTTGGAAGCAAGGTTTATAATCTTGACGACGGAACTTCATATAGTGTTTCGTGGCCAAAGGTTTATGGAACTATAAAGGCAAATATTATGCTTGAAGATGTAACGGGTGAATCGGAAGAGCCGCAGCTTGCAGAACTTTCACTTCCCGTTGTGGCAACAGGTGACCCATTCGTATTTAAATTTATAAGCGGTGTTACCTGCTCGCGTTGTCCCGATTGTGACAAGCCACTAAAGGAGATTGAGCCATCACCAAGCCATTCTTTGGCAAACGCTGCTACATATGAAGGACCATGCATAGTGCCATGCAGTTGCCGCTATTCATATGAAATTAACGGGGAGTATGCATGGAAAAACGATGTGTTCTGCGTAAATCCATACGTTTCGGTAGAGCTTTCTTATGAGAAGGATACTCTTATAATTGACGGTGAAGAGGATGCAAAGGGACTTCGTAATCTCTCCAAATTCTGGCTTGTAAGTCCTGACTGGCACTTTAAATATACACCTGGTCACAGCGAATATGTTGAAAACGGTGATGAATATGCAAATGATTGTTACTGGCTTGATTATTCAATAGATGTTGGTTTCTACCTTCGTTTGCCTAAAGAAACCATTGATAAAATGGACTTTTCAAAAACCTATAACACAAAGGAACTCGAAGCTCTTATAAAAGGCGAAGAGGCACCGAAAAGAGAAATATCTATTCACATTGAAAATCCTCCTTCCTGGGACTTAGAGAAGAGACAGACTTACAGAATAACAAATAACACGGATGAAACACTTAATGCAAATTATGCGCTTTTATCTTATTGGCCAAAAACTACTTGGTATCCTGCAATAGAGGAAGGACCTTCCTGGAGCGCATATCCCGAGCATGAGTATTTCAGAGGTCAGCTTTTGCCGCTTAAGCTGAATTTGAAACCAGGCGAAATGGTTGAGGGATTTTGCAGCAGCATAGCTGTTGGCTGGCCTACTATGACTCATATTCTTATTAAGTTTGACAGTGAGGCAGAACTTGACAGTATGCTAAATGACGATGCTTTAAAAGTTGGGATAGGTTCGTATATAGAGGGATGCGATAAGGTATATGAACTTGACATGTATGAAAAAGGCATAAATTTCATGAAAGATAATTTTGGAATTACAATAGAGTCGGGCAAACCGCAATAATAGCATTTAAAAATCAGTAGAACGGAGAGAGTGATATGACAAAAAAATATTTAGTTTCCTTATGTATAATTATGTCATGCATTATGCTTTGGAGCAGCAGTGCATATGCTTTTACATTTGAAATGGTACCCGCTGAGGAAATTTTTTCGGAAGAATATATAGAAGAAACAAAGGTAAGTGACTGGGCTGTGGATGAAATCAACTGGGCAGAAAGTTATGGACTTATTACTCCCAGTGTCAGAAATTACAAAACTCACAATATAACAAGATATCAGTTTGCAGAGCTTATTGTTAACATGGTTGAAATTGCGACAAACACTACCCTTGCATATGAAGATAAAAATGTTTTTTCGGATTGCAGTGAAGAATGTGTTTTAAAAGCGTATGCCGCAGGTATAGTCAGCGGAATGGGCGAAGGCAAATTTATGCCTGATGAAACTACAAACAGAGAGCAGATTGCGGCAATGATTTATCGTGCAATAGAATATATTGAAATGGAAATGGAAAAATCATATGTTACAAAAAACAATGATATTTCTCAGTTCGCAGACAGAGCCTCTGTTTCCGATTGGGCATTAAACAGCGTGGGTGTGCTTGCAAACAATAGAATAATGAATGGCACATCAGAAGATACACTTTCACCTAAAAATCCATGTACAATAGAGCAGAGCATTTTGCTTGTATATAGATTGTTTACAAAAATTATAAATCAGTAAATTGGTGCATTAAATAATAGATTTGGAAGGTGTTTTAGTTTGGATAAAAATATCGAAAAAACTTACGAGCCTCAAAAAGTTGAGGACAGGTTATACAAAAAATGGATTGACGGAGAATATTTCAAGGCTAACCCAAAAGAAGGAAAGCCTCCGTTTTCTATTGTTATTCCTCCCCCGAATGTAACGGGTCAGCTTCACATGGGTCATGCCCTTGATGAAACCTTGCAGGATATTCTTATAAGATTTAAGAGAATGCAGGGCTTTAGTGCTCTTTGGGTACCGGGTACTGACCATGCGGGTATTGCTACACAGATTAAGGTTGAAGAAGCACTCAGAAAAGAAGAAGGTCTTACAAGATATGACCTTGGACGTGAAAAGTTTCTGGAGAGAGTGTGGGACTGGAAAAATCAGTATGGTAACCGCATTATAAATCAGCTTAAAAAACTCGGTTCTTCATGTGACTGGAGCCGTGAACGTTTCACTATGGACGAAGGCTGTTCAAAAGCAGTTAGAGAAGTGTTTGTAAACCTTTACGAAAAAGGTCTTATATACAGAGGTAACCGCATTATAAACTGGTGTCCAAAATGTGCAACTGCCCTTTCTGATGCAGAGGTTTCATACAGTGAACAGGCAGGTCATTTCTGGCACATTAAATATCCTATCAAGGGTGAAGAAGGATTTGTTACTATCGCTACAACACGTCCTGAAACCTTGCTCGGTGATACTGCCGTTGCAGTAAACCCCGAGGACGAAAGATACAAAAATTTAGTAGGCAAAATGCTTATTCTTCCTCTTGTAGGCAGAGAAATTCCCGTTATTGCAGACGAATATGTTGACAAGGAATTTGGAACAGGTTGCGTAAAAATTACTCCTGCTCATGATCCCAACGACTTTGAAGTAGGTCAGAGACATAATTTAGAGCAGATTAAAATGCTTAACGATGATGCTACTATCGCTAAAGGTTTTGGCAAATACTCGGGCCTTGACAGATATGAAGCAAGAAAAATGATGGTTGAAGACTTAGAAGCAGAAGGACTTCTTATTAAAGTCGAGGCACACGACCATAACGTTGGCGAATGTTACCGCTGCGGAACAACTGTTGAGCCTATGACAAGTGACCAGTGGTTTGTTAAAATGGCTCCGCTTGCAGAGCCTGCAATAAAAGTTGTTGAAGACAAAACAATTCAGTTTGTTCCGGACCGTTTCAGCAAAACTTACATGAACTGGATGGACAATGTTCATGACTGGTGTATCTCTCGTCAGCTCTGGTGGGGACACAGAATCCCCGCTTTCTACTGCACAGAGTGCGACCATATGGAAGTATCAAAAGAAGACCTCGCAGTTTGTACTAAGTGCGGCGGCAAAATGCGTCAGGAAGAAGATGTTCTTGATACCTGGTTCAGTTCTGCTCTCTGGCCTTTCTCCACTTTGGGATGGCCCGAAGACAGCGAAGATTTAAAATACTACTATCCTACAAGTGTGCTTGTAACAGGATATGACATTATATTCTTCTGGGTTGCAAGAATGATTTTCTCCGCTATGGAGCATACTGGTAAAGAACCGTTTAAACACGTGTTTATTCACGGACTTGTTCGTGACAGTCAGGACAGAAAAATGTCGAAATCACTCGGCAACGGAGTTGACCCGCTTGAAGTTATTGAAAAATATGGTGCGGATGCTCTCCGCTTTACACTTGCAACAGGAAATTCTCCCGGAAACGATATGCGTTTCTATATAGAGAGAGTAGAGGCAAGCCGTAACTTTGCAAACAAACTCTGGAATGCAGCAAGATTTGTTATGATGAACCTTCAAAAAGATACAGTTGCAATTCCTAAAAATCCGCAGCTTGAGGACAAGTGGATTTTGTCAAAATACAATCAGCTCGTTTCTGAGGTTACTGAAAATCTCGAAAAATTTGATGTTGGTGTTGCAGTTTCCAAACTTTATGATTTTATCTGGGATGTTTACTGCGACTGGTACATCGAGCTTGTAAAACCAAGACTTTATGATGAAAATTGCGAAACAAAAGAAGATGCTCTTGATACTCTTTCCTATGTTTTGGTAGGAGTTTTAAAACTTCTTCATCCCTTTATGCCATTTATTACAGAGGAAATTTTCTGTGCACTTCAGTCAGAAGAAGAATCCATTGTAATTTCCAAGTGGCCGGAGTATGATGAAAGTCTCGTATATAAAGAAGAGGAAGAAAAAATCGAGCTTATATGCGATGCTATAAGAGGACTTCGAAATGTTCGTGCAGAAATGAACATTCCTCCTTCAAAGAAATCAAAACTTATTGTTGTGGGAGATGCGGCAGGAATGTTTAAAGAGTGCGAGGCATTCTTTATAAAACTTGCATCTGCTTCGGAAGTTTTGGTGGAAAGTGAGAAACCGGAGGAGAATACTGTTTCGGTAATTGTTCCGGGTGCAGAGCTTTTACTGCCTGTTGACGAGCTTGTAGACAGAGAAAAGGAAATGGCAAGACTTAAAAAGGAAAAAGAAACTTTAGAAGCAGAAATCCGCAGAAGCGAGGGAAAACTCTCAAATCAGGGATTTTTGGCTAAAGCTCCTCAAAAACTTATTGACGAGGAAAAAGCAAAATACGAAAAATACAAAGAAATGCTTGAAAAAGTTATTAAAAGCATGGAATAATCGGGTGGTTTAAATGAATTATGATGATGCGCTAAGTTTTATTCATACCGCGTCACTACTTGGCTCAAAATTGGGACTTCATAATATTACAAAGCTTCTAAAAAAGCTTGGAAGTCCCCATGACAAATTAAAATTTGTTCACATTGCCGGCACTAACGGTAAGGGCACAATTACTAAAACCATCTCCGAAATCTTGCAGTGCGAGGGATATAAGGTGGGGATGTACTCCTCACCTTTTATTTATAAATTCAACGAGAGAATTATGGTAGACGGCAGAGAAATATCAAACGGCGACCTTGCGCATATCACGGGGATTGTTAAAGAAAAGTGTGACGAAATGGTTAAAGAGGGTGACACGCACCCTACTGAATTTGAAATTGTAACGGCTATTGGCATGGTTTATTTTGCTATGCAGGAATGTGACTATGTTGTGCTAGAAGTGGGGCTTGGAGGAAGACTTGATGCTACAAATGCCATCAATAATCCTTTGGCATGTGTGATAACATATATTGATTATGACCATATGGAATATCTCGGAAACTCCCTTTCTGAAATAGCTTTTGAAAAGTGCGGAATTATTAAAGACGGTGCTCCTGTTATTTCTTATCCAGAGCAGCATAGTGAGGTTTCAGAGGTTATAGAAAATGTTTGCATAGAAAGAAAAAGCAACTTTATCGTTGCAAAAAGCCCTGAAATTCTTGAAAGTGGACTTTTCGGCAGCAGATTTATTTATGATAATGAAGAATATAAAACAAGGCTTATCGGCAGTCACATGGCAAAAAACGTTGTAACTGCGATAGAATGTGTTTCTGTTTTGAAAAAGCAAGGCGTTAAAATTTCGGAAGAGGCGATAAAGAGCGGGGTTTCAAAGGTATTGTGGCAGGGAAGATTTGAAATTTTAAGCCGCGAGCCCCTCTTTATAATTGATGGTGCTCATAATATTTCAGGAATTTTATCTCTTAAAAATACCATTTTGCAAAATTTTGAAGGCAAAAAGCTTGTTTTTATAATGGGAATGCTCAAAGACAAGGAATATGACGAAAGTTTAAAAGAAGTTGCTGCTTTGGCAGATACACTTATTTGCTGCGATGTGCCTTCGAACAGGACTTTGCCGGGTGAAATTCTGGCAAAATATGCAGAGAAATATAACAAGAATGTTATCTCGGCTGGCAAAGTGAGTGATGCAGTTAAAAAGGCACTTTCAATAGAATTTGATGCAATAATTGCATTTGGTTCACTTTACATGCTTGGGGATATACGAGATGCTCTTTTCAAGGAGATGGGAAATGTTTAAAGTTGATACTCATGTTCATACAAAAGAGGTAAGCCGTTGCGGAAGAGTAGATGCAAAAACTATTGTGAATACTTATAAGAGTCTGGGATATGGAGGTATCATAATTACTGACCATTTTAACCCTTATGCATTTAAAAAAATTGCAGGTGAAAGTTGGAAAGAAAAAGCAGAAAAATTTCTTTCGGGTTATCGTGCGGCAAAATCAGAAGGCGAAAAAGCAGGACTCGAGGTATATCTCGGAATGGAGATTAAAACCACAGAGAACGACAACGAGTTTTTGCTTTATGGCTTTGATGAGAATTTTATTTTTGAAAATGAAAATCTCTTTTTAAAGCCCATTGCTGAAATCAAAAAAATAGCGGATGAAAATAATCTTGTGCTTATTCAGGCACATCCTTTCAGAATTATGTGCCATGCGGTACCTTCGGAGATTGTGCATGGGGTTGAGGTGTTTAATGGTCACTTTGGACACAATTCATCAAACGAAATGGCTAAAAAGCTATGGGAAGTAAAAGGCGGGATTGCAACATCAGGGTCTGACTGCCATGATTTATGTGCGGCAGGAAACGGTGGAATAATTTTTCCTGAAAAGCCTGAAAACATTGCAGATGCTCTCAAAAAAGGAAATTATGAGCTTATCGAAAGTGAAAAACAATGGACAAAGATTTTGTTTTTGACAGAAGAAAAGCAGAAAAACATAAAAAAGATGTGCACTTTTAAGGACTGCGACTGTGCTGTTATATGCAATGCTAAGGAATTTTCAGTTGCGGACAAAGAAGGGAAAACAATCAATGAAACTGTTCCTGTTATAAACCGAATTCATATTATAAAAAGTGTGGATGATATTTCGCTTGCACCAAAAACAGAGCCTTCCGTCTTGATTTGCGAAAAAATCACCCCGGAAATTAAAAAAATAGCAGAGGAAAATTTTGTGCAGACGGTAGTTTCGTTTTATGGTGATGACAGCGCACCCTATGAAGAAAACGAAGTTTTATATATTTCTTATGATATGTCAGATAAAAAAGAAATGTTTACAATGGATTTTATGGGAGAGAATATAGCACTTGAAAAAATTACATTATGATAAAACAAAAATGCCTATCCTTTTAAGGATAGGCATTTAATGTTCATTCGGAAACTTATGCTCTTTCAACAAGGTTTGAACGTAAGCAACGTGAGCAAACAGCAACTGTTTTAGGAGTTCCGTTTACTACTGCTTTAACCTTTCTGATATTTGGCTTCCACATTTTATTGCTTCTTCTGTGAGAGTGACTCACTTTAATACCGAAGGATACACCTTTTCCGCAAATTTCACACTTAGCCATTTATATACACCTCCTAATAATCTTCATAAGCAACATTCATTGTACCATAACTCTCTTAAATATGCAAGAGTTTTTTGAAAAAAATTTAACTTTTTTCATTTATTGTGTAATTTTGTAAAAAATATTGGACAAGCAGAGCAATATATGGTAAAATAAAATATGTATGTTTTAATGGAACAGTTTTTGTTTTTTGAGGGTTAACATAATGAAAAAGAATTCGGTTGCAGGCTCTATAAGCCTTGTTATGATTATTATGATTTTATCCCGTGTGCTCTCGCTTTTGAGCACGCAGGTGTATTTGTCGCACTTTGGCGCAAGCGGAAGTCAGATTAATATTTATTCCTATGCCATAAGTGTTCCGAATATTATATTTAACTGTTTCGGAACTGCCCTTTCAACAGTTGTTATCCCGATATATGCAGGGCATGTGGCAAACAAAAGAGCGAAAGAGGCAAAATATTTTGCCGACAACATAATAACAATTTCGGTTGCATTTACAGGAGTGCTGGTGCTTTTGGGATTTGCGCTTTCGTTTGTGCTTCCGCATTTTACGGCTTTTGGAGATAACAGTTCTGATTTAAGCTATGCACAAAAATCCCTTATGATTATGATGCCCGTTATGCTCTTTTATGCACTGAATTACATTTTTCAGGGCATGCTACAGTCCGTTGGGAAATATAACTGGCCGGCCTTTGTGTCAGTACCAAGCAGTCTTATAGTTGTTTTGTATGTTATCTTACTTGGAGACCGATTCGGTATTGACGGACTTTTGGTTGCGACATTTATAGGTCTTTCAATGCAGGCAATAATTTTGGTTCCGCCTCTTGTAAGGTCTGGATATACTTTTAGTCCGAGAATAGATTTTAAAAATGAAGATATTATAACAGCAGGAAAAATGACCGTGCCTGTGCTTGTGGGAATTTCAGCCTATCAGCTTAACATGTTTTATAACGTTACAATGATAGCAAACTTTAAGGGCATGGTAACACTTCTTACCTATGTTCAAAACATAACGCTTTATATGGTGCTTGCATTTGTTTATTCAATCACTGCGGTCATTTACCCCCGTCTTACCGCTTTTGCATCAAAAGGGGAAATGGGGGAATATAAGAAAACCCTTTCTGATATAACAAAAACAATTATAACATTACTTTTGCCGATAACTTTTGGGTTCATAGCCGTTAGATTTCGTCTTCTGGAGCTTATTGCAAAGTGGGGACAGATTACGGAAGAAGAAATCACATCTGCAGCAGGACTACTGCTTATGTACTCAATAGGAATTTTGGCAGTTGGAATAAAAGAGGTTTATGACAGAGCCTTTTATGCAATAAAAAATACTTTTATTCCTGCGCTTAACGGATTTATCGTTATGGTTTTAAACATTGTGATGAGTCAGATTTTTATGAGGTTTATGGGTGCTTTCGGGATTCCGCTTTCCTATTCTGTTTCGTCGATTATAGGCGCAATTGTGCTTTTTGCATCACTTTATAAAAAAATAGGAAAAATCGGAGATGGACTTTTTGTTTATCTTATAAAGTGCCTTGTTGATGCAGTTTTAATGTACCTTGTGGTTATATGGTGCGATGGTATCATTTCGCCTATGCTTTCGGGAGATGGAATAGTTTTAAGGCTTTTAAGACTTTTTATTCCATGCAGCATAGGTGTGTTGACTTATGGGGTTTTGGGTGCGATATTTAAAATTGATTATATTCTTAATATATGGAGCGCTGTTTTAAGGAGGTTTAGGCATGAAAAGGCTAGTTAGAGCATTTTCCTATGCGTTATATTACTTTTTCGCAAGACATCTTCCGTCATCCTCTGCACCTTATAGTTTTTTTTCAAAGCAAATAAGAGGGCTTTGTGCAAAAGGTATGTTTGATAAATGCGGCAAAAACGTTAATATTGAGCACGGAGCATTTCTGGCATCAGGCTTAGGAATAGAAATAGGAAATAACTCGGGAATAGGGCTTTACTGCAGAGTGGCAGGACCTCTTACAATAGGAAATGATGTTATGATGGCACCCGGAGTTATGATTTTCACACAAAATCATGAAACAGAGGATTTAAGTATTCCAATGCGGCTTCAGACGGCGCCTAAGAAAAAGGTTACAATAGGAAACGATGTGTGGATAGGGGCGAATGCTCTTATAATGCCTGGTGTAAATATAGGAAATGGTGCCATAATTGCGGCAGGTGCTATTGTAACAAAAAATGTTGAACCTTACGCAGTGGTTGGAGGAAACCCTGCTAGAGTAATAAAATATAGAAACGAGGAGAATAAACATGATTGATAAAAACGGAAAACTTTTTGGAAAAATAAACATAATTGACCTTTTGGTGCTTTTGGTGCTTGTGGCGGCAGTTTTAATTTTTGGCGGCAAAAAGCTTATGGACAGAAAAGCCGTAGCAGAAAATGCACCTGAAACTTTCACTATGGAATTTCACACTGATGAAGTTTATGACTACGTTACAGAGCACGTTAAAGTTGGCGAAACTATTTTTGATGCTGACAAAGACATTGTAATGGGAAAAGTAACTTCCTTTGAAGTGGCTCCGTCAAAGGTTTATTATCCTAACAGTCAGGGCAAAGTGGTTACAAGCGAAAAAGAAGGATTTTCCAGCATAACAATAAAAGGCGAAATGACAGGAAAACTCGAAGATTTAGGTGCAGTTATAGATGGTGAGACTTATGGAGTTGGTCACACGTTCACCGTAAGAGTAGGCAAGGCAAAAATTTATTTAAAGGTTTCAGATATAAATTAGGCGAAAGGCTTTTATTATGTTAAAAACAAGTGTTTTTGTGTCCTTTCTCATGACTTTTTACACCTTTTTGAAAAATAGTGTTTTATATTTGGCAACGCAGGAAGTAATTGATTTTTGCTCGGGTGTTCTTGGCGGAACATTCTTTGCCAAAGCCTTAAAAGGTGCAGGAGAAGAAATAAACAGAGAAGGGTCATACTTTTACAAAGTTTTAAAGTTAATATGTGACAGGATATTGGCTTTTGCAAAAAGGCTGTATTCATTATCTGAAAGCGGTTTCCTGTTTAGAGGAGCAAGGTTTTTCCTTGGGGAGAGCAAAATTTTCAAACCCGAAAGCTTTTTGCTTTTTGGTGTTTTTGTCGTTTTTCTGTGCCCTCACGAAATATGGAACAATGCTTTCGGACTTATGTTTGCGGCAGTATGCGTTTTATTTTATTTTGTTTCGGTTTCAAAAGGGGACAAGGTAGGAAAAAATGCAGAGAGAATCTGGCTTCCCTTTATATTGTTTGTAATTTCGTTGCTACTTTCTGTAATGATTTCTAAGGATTTGGGGGACAGCATAAGAGTACTTATGTTTTTTGTAACATCAATTATTCTTTGCACAGTAACTTTTGCCAATCTTACAGACGAAAAGAGATTTGACAAAATGTGCGGCATGATATTTTTAAGTCTCGTTCTGACGGGAAGTATTGCAATTTGTCAGAAAATACTTGGAGTTGAGGTTGATGTCCTTTTGACAGATACTGACCTTAACGGTAATATGCCCGGACGTGTTTTTTCGACATGGGCAAACCCCAATAACTTTGCAGAGTTTTTGATAATATTTTTCCCGTTTTGTTTTTCCTATGCAGTTACAAGGGATAGTGTAAAAGGAAAAACCATAGCACTTTTGATGCTTTTAATTCCTTTTGCGGCACTTCTTTTCACATATTCACGTTCAGGCTGGCTTGGCTTTATGGTAGCAGCTTTAACTTTTGTTATTTTGTATAACAAAAAAATGCTTCCTGCACTTATAGTGCTTGGTATTTTTATGATACCTCTTCTTCCTCAGAGCATTCTTGACAGATTTATGACTATAGGAAACCTGGAGGATACATCAAGCTCTTACAGAATCGACATATGGACCGGTGTTCTCGATATGCTAAAGGAATACTGGCATACGGGAGTGGGACTGGGTCCCGGTGCTTTTTCGGAGGTTTACCCTTCCTTTGCGGTTGCATCATCGGCTGAAGCACCGCACACACACATGCTCTTTATGGAAGTTTTTGCGGAAATGGGTATTTTGGGGCTCATTACATTTTCGCTTTTGATAATATGCCTGATTGCACGAACATATTCTGCGGCAAAAAAGTGCGAAAAGGGAAGAATGAAGTATTACTGCATTTCAGCAGCCGCCGCAATGATGGGCATTTTGACAATAGGCTTTGCAGAATATGTATGGTTTTATCCGAGAGTAATGTTTGCATTTTTTGTTTCCATAGGAGTAGCGATGGCGGCAGTTAAAATTTCTTCAAAAGGGTGAGATAATGAAGGTATTGTTTTTAATAAGCGGTGGTGACAGCGGCGGTGCAAAAACCCATCTTTTTGCACTTCTGGATTCGCTTAAATTTAAATGCGATGTTAAAATGGTCTGTTTTATGGACGGTGTTTTCTATCAGGAAATTCTGGAGAGAGATATTGATACGGTGCTTTTAAATCAGAAAAACAGATTTGATATGTCCGTGCTTTCGGAAATCGAAAGAATGGTAAAGGAAGACGGATTTGATATTGTGCATTGTCACGGTGCAAGAGCAAATTTTATAATTTCAAAAATAAAGAAGAAACTTCATGTTCCCGTGATTACCACGATGCATAGCGATTATCTTCTTGACTTTGACGGAATTTACAAGAAAATCGTTTTCACGGGGCTTAATACCTATGCCCTAAAAAAAATGGACTATTATATTGCCGTTTCCACAAGCTTTAAAAAAATGCTTTCACTGCGTGGATTTAATCCGAATGATATATACACAGTTTATAACGGCATGAATTTTTCAGACTCTATTTCTTATGACGAGAAAGAAGATTTTTATAAAAGAATAGGTTATGTGCCGGAAGATGGAGAAGTTTTGGTTGGTATTATCGGTAGACACGACCACGTTAAAGGTCACGATATTTTTATGCGTGGCTGTGCGATGGCGGCAAAAAAATATAAAAATGTTAAGTTTTTACTTGCAGGCGGCAGAGAAGGAGAAAGCGCACTACGCAAAATTGCAAAGCAGGAGGGCGTTGAGGACAGGTTTATTTTCTGTGGCTTTATAAAAGATATTTATAGTTTTATAAATGCTATTGACATAAATACAATTACATCGAGAAGCGAAAGTTTTCCCTACGTTATGCTTGAAGGTGCAAGGCTTAAAAAACCGCTTGTAGCAAGTGACGTTGGCGGTATAAGCGACTTGGTTGAAGATGGAAAAACAGGCTTTCTTTTTGAGGCAGAAGATGTAGAAGGCTTTTGCGAAAAACTTTCAAGGCTTATTGAAAACGAGCAGCTTCGCGTTAAAATGGGACAGGCACTTTATGAAAGGGCAACAGGGGTTTTCTCTTCCGAAAATCTTGCCTCGGAGCATATCAGAATATATGAAAGCGTTTTAAAAAGAGCGAAAGAAGAAAAGAAATACGATGTTGTTTTGTCGGGATATTACGGCTTTAACAACAGCGGTGACGATGCACTTTTGATGGCGATACTTCGCGATATAAGACTTGTTATGCCTGATACAAGATTTTTGATTTTAACTAAAAAACCCAAGCTCGGGAAAGAACACTGCATGGTTGACACTGTGCACCGTTTCCGTCCTATAAAGCTATACAGAGCACTTAAAAGTTCCAAAATGCTTTTATCGGGCGGCGGAAGTCTTATTCAGGATGCAACCTCGGCAAAATCTCTTTACTACTATCTTTTTGTTATGAATTTGGCAAAAAAAGTTGGTTGTAAAGTTTTTGCGTATGCAAACGGAATAGGCCCCGTTAAAAATGAACACGTTAAAATGGTTTGTTCAGTTCTTAAGAAAGCTGATAAAATTACTTTACGTGAAGAAATGAGTGCAAAGGAATTTGAAAGAATATGTCAGGGCGTGCCTTACGAGGTTACGGCTGATCCTGCTGTGGGACTTACAATTAAAAACAACACACTTTTTGAAATTTTAGAAAAAGAAGGAATAAAAGAGAAGAAAATTTTGGGTGTATCTGTCCGCTCGTGGTCGGAAAACGACCCCAAATTTATAGAAAAGGTTTCTAAAACTATAAAAAATGCAACGGAAAGATATGGTCTTTATCCCATATTTATACCTATGAAGTACCCGGGGGACATTAAAATTTCAAAAGAGCTTTGCGATGCAGTCGGAAAAGGTTATGTTATCGATAAGCAATATGGTGTTGAGGATATGGTATCATTCATATCTTCATGTACCGTGGTTTTGGGAATGAGACTTCATACTCTTATTTTTGCTGTCGGCAATCAAATTCCGTGCATTGGTATTTCTTATGACCCGAAAATTGACGGATTTATGGAATATGTTGGGCAGAAAAAGTTTTTAAGCGCCACCCGTTTTGACGAGAAAACGGCAGAGGCTTATATAAAAGAAATTATGGAAAATTATGAGAGTGAATGTGATTATCTGCGTAAAAAGTCGGAGGAAATGAAACGCCTTGCATTTAAAAACGCAGAAATTGCCGCTGAAATGATAAATGGTGAAAGGATGAACTGATTTGTACGAAAAACTGGCTTTTTTAGAGGAAAGATATAAAGAGCTTTCTGAAAGTATTTCGGATCCTGCGGTCATTGCAGACCAGGAAAACTGGAGAAAACTTATGAAAGAGCATTCGGATATTTCTCCTATTATAGAGAAGTATCGTGAATACAAAAAGGCTGTTGATGCAGTAGCTGATGCCAAAGAAATGCTTAAAGAAGAAAGTGATGGCGAAATGCGTGAACTTTTGCAGCTTGAGATTGAAGAAAACGAGGGAAATATCCCCGTATTCGAAGAAGAACTTAAAATTTTACTTCTTCCCAAGGACCCAAATGACGAAAAGAACGTTATTGTGGAAATTCGCGGTGGTGCAGGTGGAGATGAAGCGGCACTTTTTGCGGCAGACCTTTACAGAATGTACTCCATGTATGCCGAGGCGAGACGATGGAAGGTTGAAGTTTTAAGCTCCAACATGACAGATATTGGCGGAATTAAGGAAATCTCGTTTATGATAGAGGGTGCAGGTGCATACTCACGTCTTAAATTTGAGAGCGGTGTGCATAGAGTTCAGCGCGTACCCGAAACAGAATCGTCAGGCAGAATTCATACTTCAACCGTTACTGTTGCAGTGCTTCCTGAAGCGCAGGAGGTTGAGGTTGAAATAAATCAGAATGATTTGAGAATAGATGTTTTCCGTGCAGGAGGACCGGGTGGTCAGTGTGTAAACACAACAGATTCCGCGGTAAGAATTACACATATGCCCACAGGTCTTGTAGTTTCATGCCAGGACGAGAAGAGCCAGCACAAAAACAAAGACAAGGCAATGAAAATTTTGCGTTCACGTCTTTATGACCTTATTGCATCTCAGCAGCATGAAGCTATTGCTTCTGAGAGAAAAAGTCAGGTTGGAACGGGTGACAGAAGTGAGAGAATAAGAACATACAATTTCCCGCAGGGAAGAGTGAGTGACCATAGAATTGGTCTTACCATTCACCGTCTTGAAGGATTTTTAAACGGTGACCTTGATGAGGTTATTGATGCACTTATCACAAACGAACAGAGCGAGAAATTGAAATCTCAATAGAAAGGTTTGATAATATGAGTATTACTATAAAAGAAATTGAGCATTTAGCAAAGCTTTCAAGGCTCAATCTCGCAGATGAAGAAAAAAGCCGTCTGACAGACGAAATGTCAGGAATACTTGAATTTGCTGCAACACTTCAAAAGGCAGATTTGGGAGATGCATCGCCCATGATGCATATAGGCGAAAGCTCCAATGTTTTCCGTGAAGACAGGATATGTCCTTCCTATGACAAAAAAGACATACTTAAAAATGCACCAATGAAGGATGAAAGTACATTTTTGGTGCCAAAAACTGTAGAGCAGGGAGGAGAATAATATGAAACTTTATGAAAAAACTGCTTACGAGCTTTCCAAAATGCTCAAAACAAAAGAGATTTCTTCTCTTGAGCTTACAAAGGTGCAACTTGAGAGAATTGAAGAAGTTGAAAACGATGTCGAAGGTTATATTACACTCACAAAAGAAAGTGCATTAAAGAAAGCCGAAGAAATTGACAAAAAAATTGCTGCAGGAGAAAAGATGTCTCCTCTTGCAGGAATACCAATGGCTATAAAAGACAACATTTGCACCAAAGACGTTAAAACTACATGTGCGTCTAAAATGCTTTATAATTTTGAGCCGCCATATAGTGCTACGGCTTTCGAAAAGCTTTCGGACTGTGTTATGCTCGGCAAAACAAATATGGACGAATTTGCAATGGGCTCATCTACTGAAAATTCATATTATAAAAAGACCAAAAACCCATTTGACATAGAGAGAGTTCCTGGAGGTTCTTCCGGCGGAAGTGCGGCAGTAGTATCTGCTGATGAGGCCATATTTGCTCTTGGAAGTGATACGGGTGGTTCAATCCGTCAGCCCGCATCTTTTTGCGGTGTTGTTGGGATGAAGCCTACCTACGGCAGGGTTTCAAGATACGGGCTTGTAGCTTTTGCGTCATCTCTTGACCAGATAGGTCCGTTTACAAAAGACGTTCGTGACTCGGCAATGGTGCTTGATGCCATTTGCGGAAAAGACGAAAAGGATGCAACTTCCTTTGAAACAAAAGAAACATTTATGTCAGTGCTTACGGGTGATGTAAAAGGAATGAAAATAGGTATTCCAAAGGAATATATCGGTGAAGGGATAAGTGCGGAAACAAAAGAAAAAATTCTTTCTGCTGCAAAGAAATTCGAGGAAATGGGAGCTTTGGTGGAAGAATGTTCTCTTCCGATGACTCCTTATGCTCTGGCGGCATATTACATGATTTCTTCTGCTGAGGCAAGCTCAAACCTTGCAAGGTATGACGGCATAAGATTTGGCTTCAGAGCAGAAGACTGCAAAGACCTTGAGGAAGTTTACTTCAAAACAAGAAGTGAAGGCTTTGGCAAAGAAGTAAAGAGAAGAATTATGCTCGGTACTTTCGTTTTAAGTTCAGGCTATTACGATGCTTATTACAAAAAAGCACAAAAAATGAGAACTCTTATTCGTGACGATTTCAAAAATGCATTTGAAAAGTATGATTTACTTTTATCACCAACTGCTCCTGATACTGCATGGAGATTTGGTGAAAAAAGTGCAGACCCGATAGAAATGTATGCAGCTGATATTTGCACAGTTTCTATAAATATTGCAGGACTTCCTGCAATGAGCATGCCCTGCGGACTTGATAAAAACGGGCTTCCTATCGGGCTTCAGCTTATAGGAAAGCCAATGGGTGACAGTGATATACTGAGAGCAGGATATGCTTTTGAGCAAAATGGCTCATACGAAAAATTCAAACCCATGGTTGGAGGTGCAAACTAATGAAATACGAAACAGTTATAGGTCTTGAAATACATGCAGAGCTTTCAACCGACACTAAAATTTATTGCAGTTGCGAGAATAAGTTCGGCGGTGAGGAAAATACAAGATGCTGCCCCGTTTGTATAGGACTTCCAGGCACACTGCCTACTCTTAACAAAAAGGTTGTGGAGTATGGAATAAAAGCAGGGCTTGCTATGAATTGCTCCATTGCGCATTTCTGCAAGCAGGACAGAAAAAATTATTTTTATCCCGACCTTCCAAAGGCTTATCAGATTTCGCAGTTTGATTTACCCCTTTGCGAAAACGGATATGTAACCATTGAAACTGAAAACGGCACTAAAAATATAGGAATTACAAGAATTCACATAGAAGATGATGCTGGTAAATTAGTTCATGATAACTATACAGGCGGAACATTAGTTGATTTAAACAGAGCTGGTGTGCCTCTTATAGAAATAGTATCAGAGCCAGATATGAGATCAGCTGAAGAAGCTGTTGCTTATGTTGAAAAATTAAAAGGAATACTTGAATATATTGGAGTTTCAGATTGTAAAATGCAAGAAGGTTCGCTTCGTGCAGATGTAAATGTATCTATAAGACCAGTTGGTCAAAAAGAATTTGGTACTAGAACAGAAACAAAGAATTTAAATTCATTTAGAAGCATAAAAGGAGCTATTGAATTTGAAATTCAAAGACAAAAAGAAGTTTTAGAATCTGGTGG
>JAZOQG010000017.1:0-14209 GCA_045656005.1 Clostridia bacterium | reverse complement strand
AAATGCAGAAAAACAGCGAAATCACAGAGGACGACCTCAAAAAGGCAGAGAAGGACATTCAGGACCTTACAGATAAATATATTAAAAACATTGATGATGAATCAAAGAAAAAAGAAAAAGAGATTTTGGCAATATGATTTTTAAAAAATTTGACAAAAAAATTGATATGAGCAGATTGCCCGGGCATATAGGAATTATTATGGATGGTAACGGCAGATGGGCTAAAAGAAGAGGACTTTCGAGAAGTATGGGTCATTCTGCCGGAGCAGAAAATTTCAAAAGAATTGTAACGATTTGCGGTGAGATAGGCATTTCCTGTCTTACCGTGTACGCTTTTTCAACTGAAAACTGGGGCAGACCTCAGGACGAGGTTGACAATTTAATGCGTCTTTTAAGTGATTATTTAAGAAAGTCAAAAGAGGAACTTGCAGAAAAGAACGTTAAGGTTAAAATTATCGGTGAGAGGGAAATGCTCAGCGATAAATTAAATGCGGAAATTGATGACCTTGAGGACTTTACAAAGGATAACACGGGGCTTACTTTAAATATAGCTTTAAGCTATGGCGGCAGGCAGGAAATTTTGCATGCGGCAAAAGTTCTGGCTGAAAAATGTGTAAATGGTGAAATCGCACCTTCCGATATAAGCGAAGAGATGCTTTCGGATAATATGTATACATATGGGCAGCCTGACCCCGACTTAATTATAAGACCGAGCGGTGAAAAGCGTACCAGCAACTTTCTTTTATGGCAGTCTGCGTATTCGGAATATTGCTTTATGAATGTTTTGTGGCCTTCTTTTACAAAGAAACACTTATTTGAGGCTATATACGAATATCAAAACAGAGACAGAAGATTTGGAAAAGTTTAATTTGGAGGTGCAGTATGCTTCGCAGCAGATTGATTACCGGGTCTATTATGATACTGCTTTTAATTATGGTACTTCTTATGGACAGTATCGCCTTGCAAATAGTTGCATTTTTGGCAGGGGTGCTTGTTCTTTTTGAGGTTTATAAAGCTACGGGAATTATTAAAAAAGGATTTTTATTCCTGCTTGGATTTTTCCCTTTGATTATGCTTTTTATAACGGATATAAGTATCATGGGATTGCTCATATATATATACATAGTGTTGCTGTTTGCCTTAATGATGATAAACAGCAGAAATATAAAACTGCGTGATATTGCGCTTACATTTTTTATAGGATGTATGATTACATTTATGGTAAAGCATCTTATAATGCTACGTCAGCTTTCACTCGGCAAAATGCTTATATGGGCAGTTTTTGTAAGTGCATGCATGAGTGATACTTTTGCTTATGTTTCAGGAATGCTTTTTGGAAAACACAAGCTCTGTCCAGTAATCAGCCCTAAAAAAACCATTGAAGGTGCAGTAGGGGCTCTTGTGGGAACAATGGTAAGCATGCTTATCTATGGCGGAGTGCTTTCGCTTTTTTGCTCCTGCAAAGTAAACTTTCTTTTAATGGCACTTTTGGGACTTTTAAGCTCGGTTTTTGCACAAATAGGAGATTTGTCGGCATCAATTATAAAAAGAGAATGCAATATAAAAGATTTCGGTTCAATTCTTCCCGGCCATGGCGGATTTTTTGACAGATTTGACAGTATTTTATTTGTCTCACCAATAATTTATTATGCCATGATTTTACTTCCAATTGTTTTATAAGGATACTAATATGATGAAAAAAGTTTCTGTGCTTGGGTGTACCGGTTCTATCGGCACCCAGGCGCATGATGTAATTGAAAATTCCGATTTTTTGTCGGTAAGTGCAATAGCTGCCGACAAAAGTGTTGATAAGGTTTCTGAAATTGCAAGAAAGTATAAGCCGCAGATTGCTGCAATGTACTCGGAAGAGGCGGCAAAAGAGCTTAAAATCCGTCTTAGTGATACTGATATTAAAGTTTTAAGCGGAATTGACGGAGTGTGCGAAGCGGCACTTAATTGCGATAGTGCACTTACTGCAATGAGCGGAAGCGTTGGCATTTTGCCGACACTTGCGGCAGTTAAAGCGGGAAAAGAAATTGCCCTTGCAAACAAAGAAACCATGGTTTGCGCAGGTGACATTATAAATGCTGAGGCGAAAAAAAGCGGCAGTAAAATTTTGCCTGTTGATAGTGAGCATGGTGCAATTTTTCAATGTATAGGAAATCAGAGAAAATTTTTAAAGAAAATATATCTTACTGCATCAGGAGGTCCTTTTTTCGGAAAAACGAGAGAAGAACTTAAAAATATAACACCTCAAGATGCCTTAAAGCACCCAAACTGGGATATGGGTGCAAAAATTACTATTGACAGTGCAACCCTTTTTAATAAAGGGCTTGAGGTTATTGAGGCGGTAAGGCTTTTCGGTGTCATGCCTTCTCAAATCGAAGTGCTTGTACACAGACAAAGCATTGTTCATTCAATGGTATTATTTCAGGATAACTCAGTTATTGCTCAGCTTGGAAATCCCGATATGAGAATTCCTATTGCTTATGCCTTAAATTATCCCGAAAGAAGGGAAAATCCTTCAAGTGAAGCGGATTTCTTCGAAATTTCAACCCTTACATTTGATAAACCTGATACCGATACCTTTAAAGGTCTCTCATTGGCTTACAAAGCAATAGATAAGGGAGGCTCACTTCCTGCGGTTTACAACGGTGCAAACGAGGAGGCGGTTTCTGCATTTTTAAACGGAAAATGTTCTTTCCTCGGCATAGCAGACGTTGTGGAAAGTGTTATGGATAAACACAAAGTTGTTATAAATCCTGATTTGGAGAGTATAATAGATAGCGACAAGTGGGCAAGAGAAGAAGTAAAAAAGGTTTTGTAGTCGGAGGAAATTTTGGTAATTATATTTGCTGTTTTAATTTTTGGATTTTTAATTTTTGTGCATGAGCTGGGGCATTTTCTGACGGCTAAAAAATTCGGGGTAAAAATTCACGAATTTGCACTCGGAATGGGTCCTGCAATTTTCAAAAAGCAAAAAGGCGAAATTCTTTATTCCGTCAGGGCTTTGCCTATAGGCGGATATGTAAAAATGGAAGGCGAAGACGGGGAGAGTGACGACGAGCGCTCCTTCGGAAGGTTGCCTGCACTTAAAAAAATAATAGTTTTGTTTGCAGGCGCATTTATGAATTTTATTTCAGGCTTTCTGATTTTTATAATAATTTATTCATTTTCGGGCGGTGTTTTAGTGCCTGAAATCGGAGAAGTGATACCATCATCCCCTGCAATGGAAGCAGGGATAATGGAAGGGGACAGAATTGTTTCCATAAATGGTGATGCCGTTCATATACAAAGCGATGTGACATTCTCCCTCTTTTTAAGCGGTGACAGGGAAGTGTCGGTTGAAGTTTTAAGAAAAGGTGAAAGACATACTTTTTCCTTAACACCAAAACTTGAAGGTGACAGATATATTTTGGGTTTTTATCCAAAGCTTGAAGAAACATCTTTTAAAAATGTTTTATATAATGCCTTTTACAATACGTTTTTTGTTGTGAGGGTAGTTTTCGAGTCACTTAAAATGATGCTTACGGGTCAGGTGGGAATTGGAGAAATGTCGGGACCCGTAGGAATAGTAGGCGAGATAGGAAAAGCGGCAAAAGACGGTATTTTGCAAGTTTTAAATTTTGCGGCACTTATAGCAGTTAATTTAGGTGTTATGAATTTACTTCCTTTCCCTGCACTTGACGGAGGCAGAATTTTGTTTGCCGCAATAGAAGGCATAAGAAGAAAACCTGTAAACCCAAAAATTGAAGGGTATATCCATGCGGCAGGACTTATACTTTTGTTTGCACTTATGATTTTAATTACATTTTCAGATATAGGAAAAATAGTAAGCGGAGGTTAATATGAGCAGAAAAAACGCAAGAGAAGATACTTTCAGAATAATTTTCCAGTCTCTTATCAATACTTTGGAGCCACAGGAGTATCTCGAAAATTATTTTGAGGCTATAAAAGACGGAGGAGAGTCAGCATTTTTAAATAAGCCTGTAGGGGGCGACAACGAGTATGTTGAAAACACTTTAAAAGGGGTACTCGAGAAAAAAGAAGAGCTTGACAAAATAATCTCCGAAAACCTTGTTGACTGGAAGGTTGAAAGAATTTCAAAGGTAAGTGTTGCGGCGATGCGTCTTGCACTTTATGAAATTATGTATGCCGATGATATTCCTTTAAACGTTGCAGTAAACGAGGCGGTTGAAATTGCCAAAAAGTATGACGGACCTTCATGCGGTTCTTTTGTAAACGGAGCACTAGGCTCTGCAATAAAGAAACTGGGTCTCGGAAAAACGGAGTAATTTTATGAATAAAAGGGCAACTGTTTCGGAAATAAATGCATATATTAAAACACTTATGGATTACGACATGGTGCTTAGTGATATATGGGTTGCGGGTGAAATTTCAAATTTCAAGCACCATTGGTCAGGGCACATGTACTTAAGTCTTAAAGATGAAAATTCGTCCTTAAAGGCAGTAATGTTTAAATGTGCAAACGAAAAACTTAAGTTTATTCCCGAAAATGGCATGAGTGTAATTGCAAGGGGAAGAATTTCAGTTTTCCCGCGTGACGGACAGTATCAGCTTTATATAGAAGAAATGGTATTAAACGGAGTCGGAGACCTTCATGTGGCTTTTGAAAAACTCAAAGAAAAATTGCAGAAGGAAGGACTTTTTGAAGAGAGCAGAAAGAAAAAACTCCCCCTCTTTCCTGAAACTGTCGGCATTGTTACAAGTGCCACGGGTGCCGCCGTGCGTGATATTATAAATATTTTGACGAGAAGATACAAGGGAGTAAATATTCTTCTTTATCCTGCATCGGTTCAGGGGGCAGGAGCGGAGAAAGAAATTGCGGCAGGAGTGGAGTTTTTCAGCCGCGAAAAATGTGCCGATGTCATAATCGTAGGCAGAGGCGGCGGAAGCATTGAGGATTTGTGGGCATTTAACGAGGAAATTGTAGCCCGTGCAGTAGCAGATTGTGATGTACCTGTAATTTCAGCAGTAGGTCACGAAACAGATTTTACTATTTGCGATTTTGTGGCTGATTTAAGAGCACCAACTCCTTCTGCGGCGGCAGAACTTGCGGTACAGGACAGTAAGGAGCTTTTAAGGAAACTTGAGTTTATAGAGCAGAAAGCGAAAAAAATTGTTTCAAACAAATTCAAAGAATTAAATGAAAAAATAAATTACTGCCAGCGCCTTATTTCACCTTCAAAAATAAACATGCAGCTTGATAAAATGAGTCAGATGCTCGACCTTTCTTTTAATAATCTAGAAAGAGAGTTAAAGGCAAAAACCGAAAAATGCGAAAAAGAGGTTTCTGTGGCGGCGGCAAAACTTGATGCTTTAAGTCCGCTCAAGATTTTATCAAGAGGATACAGCGTAGTTTTTGACAAGGATAAAAAGATTTTGTCAGATGCAGAAAAAATAAAATGCGGTGATGAAATTTCGGTTAAACTTTCAAAAGGTGAGATTTCATGTGAAGTAATAAATATAAACAATTAGCCGAGGTGAGAAAATGAGTAAAGATTTTGAAAAATCAATGGCTGAGCTGGAAAAGATTGTAAGCGAAATGGAAGGCGAAAATATAAGCCTTGACCAGTCGATAGATAAATTTGAAAAAGGAATGCTTCTCATAAAAGAGTGCAAGAATGCTTTAGAAAATGCGAGAGGCAGAATTGAAAAAATACTGGAAAACGGTGACAGGACGGTTTTTGATGATGAACAAAATTAAACTTTCTGATGAAATTTTAAGGCTTTGTGATATTGCCGACAACTACATAAAAGGACTTTTTCCCGAAAGCGGAAGCGAAATTTTAAATGCGATGGGATATAGTGTGCTTGCAGGCGGTAAAAGAATAAGACCTTTAATGGTGCTTCTTTCATGCGAGGCACTTGGCGGTGACATAAAAAAAGCACTTCCTTTTGCGGCAGCAATAGAAATGGTGCATTGCTATTCGCTTATACATGACGATTTGCCCGCAATGGACGATGATGATTTCAGACGCGGAAAGCCGTCAAACCATAAGGTTTTCGGCGAGGCTATGGCAATTTTGGCAGGCGATGCACTTTTAACCGAGGCTTTTTCTGAAATTGCAAAGGCCGATGTTTCCGATACGCAGAAAATAAAAGCCGTTGCATCTTTATCAAAACGCGCGGGAAAAGACGGAATGGTTTTAGGTCAGGCGCTTGATATGCACGGATGCGATGTGTTTGACGACCTTCTTGAAATTTACAGACGAAAAACAGGTGACCTTCTTTGTGCATCACTTTCTATGGGTGCACTTGCCGCAGGCGGCAAAGGTGATGAATTTGACGAATATGGTGAAAAAATAGGTATCGCTTTCCAGATAAAAGATGATATTTTAGATGTAACGGCAAGTGAAGAAGTTTTGGGAAAACCGATAAACAGCGATGAGAAGAACGAGAAAAAAACTTCGCTTAAATTTATAAGCCTTGAAAAGGCGCAGGAAATGGTAAAAACACTTACTGATGAAGGAAAAAATTCACTTTTATTTTTAGGTGACGGCAACAAAAAACTTTTGGAGCTTGCTGATTACCTTATTTTAAGAGAGTATTAATCGGAGGTTTTCAAAATGTATGTAATCGGAATTAACGGAAGTCCCCACAGCGACGGAAATACTGCCTTTTTAATTGACGAGGTTTTTTCGCATCTTGAAAAAGAAGGTGTAAAAACCGAGAGAATTGACATGCAGCCCGTTTTAGGAGACCTTTCAAATCCTTTCTGTATTTGTTGTAAAAGTGATTGCGACGGTGCATGTTATAAAGGCACAAAGCTCGATACTGTTTTTGAAAAAATGAAAAAGGCTGATGCAATAATTTTTGCAAGCCCCGTGTATTTTGGCGGACCTACGGCACAAATAAAATGCCTTTTTGACAAAACAAGACTTATGAGAAAAGAAAAGGCACTGCTCGGAAAAGTTGGTGCTGCGATAGCGGTTGGTGCTTCAAAATATGGCGGTCAGGAGCCGACAGTTACCACACTTCATCACTTAATGCTCGTTGAAGGAATGACACTTATAGGTGACAGCAGCTTATCTCTTTCAGGACATTTCGGTGTTTGTGCACAAAAAGATGCGAAAGAGGACGAATATGCATTAACCCGATGCAAAATTTTAGCGGAGCGCATAATGGAAGAGGTGCGCTAAATTCCGCGAAAGGAGCACTTTGTGACTATACGCGAGCATACATATGAAATTGAAAGACTTACTCTGTCGCCTTATGCAATGCTTTCCGAAAACACAAAAGGCAGGAAAAACTATTCTGAGCCATGTAGTGTTCGAACGGATTTTCAACGTGACAGAGATAAAATAATTCATTCAAAATCATTTAGAAGACTTAAACATAAAACACAGGTTTTTATAACACCTGAAGGGGACCACTACAGAACAAGGCTTACGCATACTCTTGAGGTTTCCCAGATTGCAAGAACAATAGCGAGAGCACTTCGTTTAAACGAAGATTTAACAGAAGCGATAGCACTAGGTCATGACCTTGGACACACACCTTTCGGTCATGCGGGAGAGCGTGCTCTTTCCGAAGTTTGCACAGGCGGTTTTTGCCACAACGAGCAAAGCTTTCGCCTTTGCGACTCGGTTGAAAACGGAGAGGGGTTAAATCTTACTGCAGAAGTTCTGGACGGAATAAGGCACCACACAGGTACTAAAATGCCCGAAACTCTGGAAGGCAAAATCATTCGTTTTGCCGACAAAATTGCATATATAAACCACGATATTGACGATGCGGTGCGAGGCAAGGTTATAAAGATTTCTGACCTTCCGAGAAATGCTTTGGAGCTTTTGGGAAAAACTCATTCAGACAGAATTGAAACTTTAATTCTTGATATAATCAATAATAGCATTGACAAAAATGACATTATAATGAGCAAAGAGGTAAGCGACGCTATGTACGCACTTCGCTCATATATGTTTGAAAATGTTTACAGCGTAGGTTCAAGTGCAAAAACTGAAGAGGGAAAAGCTGAAAACGTTATTAAAATTTTGTTTTCGCATTTCATGGAAAACCCTGGTGAGGTTTCCGCAATTATGCCTTCTGACAGTTTTCTTGAGAGAGAGCAGAAGGTTATAGACTATATAGCAGGCATGACAGACAGATATGCAGTTTATATTTTCG
This sequence comes from Clostridia bacterium, assembly GCA_045656005.1. Classification (GTDB taxonomy): domain Bacteria; phylum Bacillota; class Clostridia; order UMGS1883; family UMGS1540; genus JAZNQN01. Next base: position 6,061 of record JAZOQG010000017.1, on the reverse strand, counting down.
AAAAGATTTATATACCAAAGGGATGGAACAAATAATTTACATAAATTCCATAAACCTGGTTAAACTTTTATAATGAAACACTTCTTTAAATTTAACAAAAAAAGAAGGAAATTCGGTCATGGTGTCGAATTTTAAGCATAGATAAAAATTGTTTTTGGAGAGGAATACATGGCTGAAAAAATTCCCGAACAGTTGATTTCGGAAATAATTTCCGCAAATGATTTAGGTGAGGTTGCATCAAATTACACCCATCTTAAAAGAAACGGAAATTCGCTGGTAGGACTTTGTCCGTTTCACAAGGAGAAAACGCCATCTTTCCATGTATCGCTTGACAGGCAGCTTTATTACTGCTTCGGTTGCGGCAAGGGAGGAAATGTTGTTGGGTTTATTGAGGCGGCAGAAAATCTTGACTACGTTGAAACAATTAAATTTTTAGCGGAAAGAGTAAATATTAATATAGATTCTTCCAGCTTTTCAAAAGAGGAGCAGGAAAGATACGAGCAAAAACAACGCATTTATCGTATTAATAAAGAAAGTGCAAAGTTTTATCGTTCGTGCCTGTTATCAGAAGGCGGTAAAAAAGCGCAGGAGTATGTTAAAAAGCGCGGTATTTCTCCGCAAATGATAACTGTTTTCGGCTTAGGATATGCCCCCTCTTCGTGGCAAAGCCTTACAAATCATCTTTTGTCACTCGGTTTTCGCAAAGAGGAACTTTTGATAGCAGGAGTTTCGGGGAAAAGCGAGAGCGGAAGAGTTTATGATAAATTCAGGGACAGACTAATGTTTCCCATAATAGATGTAAGAGGAAATGTTTTAGGCTTTGGCGGCAGAATTTTTGAGGGCGACGGACCAAAATATTTAAACTCTCAGGACACGACTGTATTTAACAAAAGAAACAATTTGTTCAATTTAAATCTTGCAAAAAACAAATCACCGAAAAATCTGATATTGGTTGAAGGGTATATGGATGTTTTGTCGCTTTATCAGTACGGCGTAACAAATGCCGTTGCGGCACTTGGCACTTCGTTTACTCCCGAACAGGCAAGGCTCATTTCGAGGTTTGTGCCTGAAGTGGTTCTTTGTTTTGACACAGACGGTGCAGGGCAAAAAGCAACCATGCGTGCCATAGAGGTTTTTTCGGGATTACCCGTTAACATAAAAATACTCCATCTGCCCGATGGGAAAGACCCTGACGAATTCGTGAGAAAAAACGGGCAGAGAGCCTTTGAAGATGCAGTTTTATCTGCAAAATCAGTTACGCAGTATAAAATTTTTGAACTGGAGCGACAATATAACTTAAAGGACGATAATCAGAAGATTGAGTTTGTATCTGCGGCGGCAAAGGTTTTGGGCGGTGTATATAACAGTGTTGAGCGCGATGTTTTCATAAAGCAGATTTCTGAAAAAACAAACATTTCCGCATCTGCAATAGAAACGGAGATTTCAAAATATCAAAGGCGAAGCATTAAAGCTGAGCAGAAAAAAGAAATCAGGGAAAGCATTAAAACAAATATTCCAAAAGAGCGAATTAGTGAAGGAAAGCTGATAAATGCTGAAAGGAAACTTATTTCTATACTCTTGTCGGACAAGTCGCTCTTTGATAAATATTATGCACAAATAAGTGACGGCTTTTTCACAAAAGATGTTCACACTCACATTATTGACATACTGAAAGAAAAATTTGACATAGACAGTGCGGCTTTAATCGGTCACCTTCCAAAAGAAGAGCAGGCAGATGCTGCTGCGGCAATGTCTTTAAGTGTTCATTTTGATGACGGCATAAAAGCCTGCGATGAAATTATTGCAGTTATAAAAAAAGAAAAACATAATTACTTAATAGAAGAAGCATTAAAGTCGGGGAATATAGAAGAAATTAACCGCCTTGTAATGCAGAGAGGTACAAAATGATAATAAACATAGGAGAGGAGGGACTTTTATGAGCGATACAGCAACCAAAAAAAATGCAGTTAAGGAGCTTTTGGAAAAAGGCAAAAAGAAGGGGCTTTTAACCTACAAGGAAATTATGGATTCGCTGGAAGAATTCGACTTGGGTCCCGAACAAATTGACAAAATTTACGAAACGTTGGAACAGCTCGGAGTTGAAGTTGTAGGAGACATTGATGAAGATTTAAAGGAAATCGCAATCAATGAAGAAGAAATAGACATCTCTGTTCCCGAGGGTATTAATGTTGATGACCATGTAAGAATGTACTTAAAAGAGATTGGTAAAGTACCACTTCTTTCAGGTGATGAGGAAATTGAGCTTGCGAGAAAAATGTCGGAGGGTGATGAGGAGGCTAAGAAACGCCTTACAGAAGCTAACCTTCGTCTTGTTGTAAGCATTGCAAAAAGATATGTAGGAAGAGGTATGCTTTTCCTTGACCTTATTCAGGAAGGTAACCTGGGTCTTATTAAAGCCGTTGAAAAATTTGACTATGTTAAGGGATATAAATTCAGTACCTATGCAACATGGTGGATAAGACAAGCTATAACCCGTGCTATTGCAGACCAGGCGAGAACTATAAGAATTCCCGTTCACATGGTTGAAACTATTAATAAACTTATCCGCGTTTCAAGACAGCTTTTGCAGGAACTTGGCCGTGACCCGCAGCCCGAGGAAATCGCAAAAGAAATGAATATGTCCGTTGAAAAGGTAAGAGAAATAATGAAAATTGCGCAGGAGCCTGTTTCACTTGAAACTCCTATCGGTGAAGAGGAAGACAGTCATCTTGGTGACTTTATTCCTGATGACGATGCTCCCGCCCCCAGTGAACTTGCTTCTTTCATGCTTTTAAAGGAACAGCTCATGGGTGTTTTGGATACACTTACCGCAAGAGAAGAAAAGGTACTGCGTTTAAGATTCGGTCTTGATGACGGGAGACCCAGAACTCTTGAAGAAGTTGGCAAGGTCTTCAATGTTACAAGAGAAAGAATAAGACAGATTGAGGCAAAGGCTTTAAGAAAACTGCGTCATCCGAGCCGCAGTAAAAAGCTTAAGGATTTTCTTGAATAATGGAAAATATTAAAAATTTAATGACAGACAGGATGTTGGGAATTGCTTTAATGGTTGACAAGGGCGCATCGGTTATAGATGTGGGGTGCGACCATGGGTATATTCCCATTTACCTTGTAAAGGCGGGTATTTCGGATAAGGCTCTGGCGGCAGATGTAAACGACGGACCTTTAAAAGCTGCAGAAAAAAATATTTCAAAATATAATCTTTCCGAAAAAATTAAAACTAAAAAGTCTGACGGGCTTCGTAATATAGATGCCACGGATTATGACACAGTAATTATTGCAGGCATGGGCGGAGTTTTGATTTCGGAAATATTAAGCGTGGGTGTAAGGGGTAAAACCTACATTCTGCAGCCTATGACGGCTATAGACTACCTTATGGATTATCTCGCAAAAAACGGGTTTAAAATACTTGAGCATAATCTCGTTGAGGAAGAAAATCATATTTATAATATCTTAAAGGTTTGCGACGGGGAATTTGAGCCTTCGGAGCTTGAAAAGTTTCTCGGTGCCCTGATTCCCAAAAATGAGCTTTATTTTAAGTATGCAGAAAAACTCCGACAAAAGTTTTCAAAGGTTATTATAGGACTTACAAAATCGCAAAACTGCGACAAGGAAAAGCTCATGAAATATACAAGTCTTTTAAAGGAATTGAAAGAAAAAATTAAAAATGATGAGTGTTTTTATAAACTTTAATATTTTTTAAATTCCCTTTTGGAGGAAAATATGATTAATACTGTTAAAAAAATAATGTCTAATTTTGATATTTCGGGTGAAATAAATGAGGTTAAAAGCATTGTAACAGGGCATATTAATACTACATACAGAGTAAGCATAGGAAACAAAAAATATACTTTGCAGACAATAAACAAATATGTTTTCAAAAATCCGCCTGCGGTTATGGACAATATTGTTGCGGTTACAGAGTTTTTAAAGAAAAAAATAAAAATGGCAGGCGGTGATGCAGAAAGAGAATGTCTTACCGTTATAAAGGCAAAAAACGGACTGCCATATTATGAAGATGAAGAGGGAAACTTCTGGAGACTTTATATTTTTGTAGATGGTTCATATACTGTAGATACTGTTGAAAATCCCATGCAGCTTAAAAGTGCAGGGGCGGGGTTTGGAAAATTTCAGGCAATGCTCTCGGATTTTCCGATGGACACTCTTATTGAAACAATACCTTCATTTCACGATACAAGCCTTCGCTTCAGTCAGCTTATGGATGCAGTAGAGGAAAATCCTGTTGGCAGAGCGGAAAGTGTTCGTGAAGAAATAGAATTTTTCATAAAAAGAAAAGACATCATGTGTTCACTTGTGAAAATGACAGATGAAGGAAAACTTCCTTTAAGAGTTGTGCATAATGATACGAAATTTAATAATATTCTTATTGATGAAAAAAGCGGAGAGGCACTTTGTGTTATAGACCTTGATACGGTAATGCCGGGTCTTAGTGTTCTTGATTTTGGCGATGCAATACGCTTTGCGGCAAATTCCGCTGAGGAAGACGAAGTGGACCTCGATAAGGTTTATCTTGACATGACACTTTACAATGCTTTTGCGGAAGGCTTTATGTCCGAGATAGGAGAAAACCTTACAAAATGCGAAATCGAGAATATGCCACTTGGTGCTTTGGTAATTACACTTGAGCTTGCCTCAAGATTTCTGGCAGACCATATAATGGGTGACAAGTATTTTAAAATTCACAGAGAAGGTCAGAACCTTGACAGGGCACGTTGCCAGATGAAACTTGCACTTTCCATGGAAGAAAACATGAATAAAATGCAGGATATAATTAAAAAATACTTATAAGATGCAGGAGAGACAAAATTGTATTCATTAACAGATAAAAACACAATTGAATATCTTTGCAAAAAATATGATTTTAAGTTTAAGCATGGCCTTGGACAAAACTTTTTAAAAAGCGAAGATGTACTTTTTGAAATAGTAAAGGCTGCGGATGCAGAAAATTGCGGAATACTTGAAATAGGTCCCGGTTTCGGAACGCTTACAGCCGCTGTTGCATCAGCTTCGAAAAAAGTGGTTTCGGTTGAAATTGACAAAAATTTAGAACCTGTTTTAAACGAAACCCTCATGGGTTTTGACAATGTAGAGGTTATATTTGAAGATGTTTTAAAGCTCGATTTAAATGAGCTTTTAAAAGAAAAATTCGGAGACATGGAGGTAAGCGTTGCGGCAAATCTTCCATATTACATCACAACCCCGATTATTTTAAAACTTCTCGAAGAACGTCTTCCTCTTAAAAATATTGTTGTTATGGTGCAGAAGGAAGTGGCAGAGAGAATATGTGCAAAAAGCGGCGGTAAGGAGTATGGTGCGGTAACAGTTTCCGTAAACTACTACTGCGAACCCGAAATCGTTTGCACGGTGCCGGCATCACTTTTTGTACCTGCTCCAAAAGTAGACTCTGCAGTTTTGTGCCTTCGCGTCAGAAAAGAGCCACCCGTAAAGCTTATAAGCGAAGAAAAATTTTTCTCACTTATAAAAGCAGCATTTTCGCAAAGACGAAAAACTTTGGTAAACTGCCTTTTAAACAGCGGAAAATTTGGCTCAAAAGAAAACATTTTATCCGCTTTGGAAAAGATAGGTGCAGACCCGATGATAAGGGGAGAAAGGCTCTCAATCGAAGACTTTGCTGCACTTTCAAATATTTTTTCTAAAATTTAGTAAAAATGTTTGCAATTTGAAAAAAGTTGTAGTATAATGTATAACGAACGAATTTGAAATTATTAATAAAAGGAGAGATAATCATGACTGAAAACAAAGCAGTTTTAACATGGCTTGAAGAAATGAAAGCTATGTGTAAGCCTGATAATGTTGTTTGGATTACCGGATGTGAAGATCAGCTTGAAGCACTTCGTCAGGAAGCAGTTGCAACCGGTGAGATAATTAAATTAAATCAGGATAAACTTCCCGGATGCTACTATCACAGAACAGCAGAAAACGACGTTGCTCGTGTAGAGGACAGAACATTTATCTGTACTCCAACAAAAGAAGAAGCAGGTCCAATAAATAACTGGATGGA
>JAZOQG010000016.1:0-12324 GCA_045656005.1 Clostridia bacterium | reverse complement strand
TTCCTGAATTTTCTTCGGGCGGTAGCGCAAGAATATCTGACTGAAAATATAATATTAGCCGAGGATGAATTGCACGAAAATTCGGCATAACTAAGTCGGATCGTAGCCATGTCGTTCTGTGAGCCAAGGAGTTGAGGATTTAATTTGTCTTCCTAAGACCGCTTGGCCTCCGACTTTTCCTGAATTTTCTTCGGGCGGTAGCGCAAGAATATCTGACTGAAAATATAATATTAGCCGAGGATGAATTGCACGAAAATTCGGCATAACTTTGGTTAGGTTTTTAGCTGGATATATTGAAATTATTATGGTATTGTATGTTGCTGAAAAGGGAACCGAAATTAACCCTTTCGGTTCCCTCACGAGTAAAACGGAGGTGAAAATAAATGGCAGGATTTATACTATGCAGAAAATCACGAGACGAAGATGCAGAACACGAATCCCTACATATGCAAAGGGACTTAGTAAGAGAATATGTACATAAGGTCGGAGATACGATTGTTGATGAAGTTTTAGAGAATAACATAAGCGGAACGCTTTTTGACCGTCCCGGTATCAAACGAATGTATGAACTGGCAGATGGTAAAATGATTGATACGGTTTATGTAAAAGACTTATCAAGATTGAGCCGTGACAGATTTTATACGCTTCTCATCGTAAAGGATATGAAAGAGCGAAATGTAAGGATTGTATCCGTAACGGAAGGAATAGACTCCTTTAACAGAAGTGATGATTTAATCATAGGTTTCAAAGGCTTAATAAACGATACTTATGTGCAAGACATAATCGTCAAAATTCTCGCCGCATTAAGACACAAACAAGAATTTGAAGGAATAGTTATCAATGTACCGATGGGATACCTAAAGGACAGATATACCAAAAAAGTTGAGATATGCGAGGAAACGGCAGATATTATCAGAAGAATATATAAGCTATTCTTAGATGGTCATGGTACGGAGTCAATAGCAAAAATATTGAATCAAGAAGGTGTTAAAACACCTGCCTACTATGAACTGAAATTAAAAGGGAAAAGTCTTGGGGATAACAAGCCAAAAGCAACCTTTGAATATCTGTGGACATATTCCATAGTGCGAAGAATTCTCACTAATCCCTTCTACTGCGGCGATTTAGTCAATCATCAAAGGGAACGAAGCCGTATAACCAAAAAACAGATAAAGGTACCTAAAGAAGAACAGTTTATACATAAGGATGCTGTTCCTGCAATTATCCCAAGAGAGATTTGGGACAAGGTACAAGAGATTATACGAATAAATTCAGAGGGCAAAGTGAAATCGCAAAGCAATCAGCCTTGCCACAGATATGCATCTCTCCTAAAATGTGGAGATTGTGGTAGCACATTCACGGCAAAAAGGCGAAAAACCAAGGATAAGCCAGACAGAATCGAATATGTGTGTAACGGCTATCACAGACACACTCATATGGTATGTTCCTCTCACAGAATTAACGAATCGGTACTTGACGAGCAGATTTACAAGCAACTTGCCGTAATGAGAGACGGACTATCCAAATGCTCAAGGCAAATCGAAAGCGATATACGGTCATGGATGTCACAGAAAAATAATGTAAGCAAGCGAATAAAAAGACTTCAGGACAGTATAAATGCGACCGAGCTTGAGATTGAACAAATACTGATGGAGAAAATCAAGGACAGGGATAATGCCGAAAGATATGAAAGAATGATAGAAAAGCGAAACAGAGAAATTGAAGGCTTCAAAAATGAGATTGCAAAGATGGAAAATATCGATAAAACTATCAAAGAGAGAAAAAAGGAAATGCTTGAAAATGCAAATCTGCTTGATAAGATATTAAGTGAAAAGGAATTGAGCCACACAAATCTGTGTCTGCTGTTAGAAAAAATAATAATTCACGAGGATGAGTATGGTCTCCGCCTTGAAATACGAATGAAAGCACCGTTCCTTGAAAAGAGTTATACAGATGAAATCGGTATGATATACGAGGATGATTACGAGGAAGTATCAGCCTAACAAATAACAGGCACGAAAAAAGCTTGCAGTTGAAATCCTGTAAGCTTTTTGTCGGTGGTGCGGGCGAAGGGACTTGAACCCCCACGATAAAATCACTAGATCCTAAGTCTAGCGCGTCTGCCAATTCCGCCACGCCCGCATATTAAGTTTTTACCTCTTGATTTTTGCACGGTAGAGGTACACCGAGGAGGAGCATATCGCTTAATCCTCATATATGAAAACGGCAAAAACCGTAATCAACAATAAAATCACATACAAGACGGAACCTAAGTCTAGCGCGTCTGCCAATTCCGCCACATCCGCAAATATTAAATTGAAAATTGAGAATGGAAAATTGAAAATTATTGTTTAGAAGATTTTACTATGCTAATCAATATTTTTTCCAACTCAACACAATCAGCTAAAATTGATGAGTTTTCTTCTTTGGAAAGAAAGTTTGTTGCTTGCAAGAGTTTAATCCAATACTTTGTTTCAGAAGTTTCTTTTAACGCAATATTCATTTTTGAAACAAAATCGGGTTTGCTTTGTGCTTGCTCAGCCTCCGAAACATTTGCACCGATACTTGTGCCGCTGCGAAGCAGTTGCTTGGAAAGAACATACTCATTCTTTTTATCTGTTAAATACTTATATAAATTGACAATACGAACAGCGAAGTCAAAGCTTTTTGTTTCAATTATGTTATCCATATCAATCACTTTCAACTTTCAATTATCAATTTTCAATTCTTTCACACAAGGTGCGGAACCTAAGTCTAGCGCGTCTGCCAATTCCGCCACAGGCACATAAATGCTACAAACGAAATTATAACATTTTAAGATATATTTGTCAAGCAAAAAAGCAAATAGATTATAAAAAAATTAAAAGTGCTTTTGGTTGACTTAAATGACAAAATGTGTTAAAATATATTAAATTATTATAAAATGAGGGTAAGTATGAGAAATTTGGTTTCAGTTCTCGGTGTTTCAGTTGACAGAGGCGATATGAGTGAGGCTTTTGAAAGAGCTAAATCACTTATAAAGTGCGGGGGAGCGGTTTATACTCCAAACCCTGAAATAATTATGTGTGCAAGAGGCGATGCGGAGTATATGGACATACTTAACCGTGCTGACATGGTTGTGCCTGATGGTATTGGTGTTGTTATTGCCTCAAAAATTTTAAAAAGGCCGGTAAAAGAAAGGGTTGCAGGGTTTGACCTTACATGCAACATGCTTTCATATGCAGGAAAAGAAAATATACCCGTGTATATTTATGGCGGAAAGCCAGAAGTAGTAGAGGTTGCTGCAGAGAAGATAAAAAATGACTTTGGAGTAAACATTTGCGGATTTCAGCACGGGTATCACAAAGATGACAGCATTGTTATAGAAGAAATAGCGGAGAAAAAACCCGGTATTGTTTTAGTGTGTTTAGGTGCTCCGAAGCAGGAAAAATGGATTGACAAAAATAGAAATATTTTGCCGCCATGCCTTATGATTGGTGCAGGCGGGAGCGTTGATGTTTTGTCAGGAAAAACAAAAAGAGCACCCGAAATTTTCATAAAGTTAAATCTTGAATGGTTTTACAGGCTTCTTTGTCAGCCATCAAGATTTATAAGAATGTTACAGCTTCCGAAATTTATTATAACAGTTTTCTTTAAAGGAAAGCGCCAAGGAGGAAAAAATGATTAAGGTTACATTACTTACGCACACACCAAACCCCGAAAAGACCGTTGCGGCTGCGGCAAAGCTTTGCTATTCACACAGCGGTGTTGAGAATATCTATGAAAATTTAAGTGATGACAAGGCTACATCTTTTCTTGAGATGCTTACTGAAATCGGACACGAAAGTCCTATTGAACATGTGACTTTTACATTTGGAATAGAGGGGGTAAGTCGTTCGCTTACGCATCAGTTGGTGCGTCACAGAATTGCGTCTTACTCACAAAAATCGCAAAGATATGTAACAGAAGGTGAGTTTGAATATATAATTCCTCCTGAAATTGAGAAAAGCGAGGAAGCGCTTTCCATATTCAAAAAAGCCATGGCAGATGACCAGGAAACTTATGATAAACTTACGGCTATTTTAAAAGAAAAACATGCTGCGGGATTTATAGCAGAAGGAAAATCAGAAAAAGAGGCTATGCGTCTTGCCGAAAAGAAAGCTATTGAGGATGCAAGATACGTACTGCCAAATGCATGCGAGACAAAGATTGTTGCAACATTTAATGCGAGAAGTCTTAAAAACTTTTTTGCTCATCGCCTTTGTGAAAGAGCACAGTGGGAAATAAGAGATATGGCAGAAAAAATGTATAAAGAAGTTCAGAATGTGGCGCCTACTCTCTTTAAAAAAGCAGGACCGCCTTGTGTTTTCGGAAAATGCCCTGAAGGAAAAATGTCCTGCGGCAAGATGGCAGAAAAAAGAAAAATGTTTGGAGGAGCATGGTAATGCTTATAGTTTTTGAAGGTGTTGACGCAAGCGGAAAGCAGACCCAATGCGAGGCATATTATAATTACCTGAAAGAAAAGGGGAAAGATGTTATAAAAATTTCTTTTCCCGATTACGAAAGCAACTCATCTGCTCTTGTGAAGATGTATCTAGGCGGTCAGTTCGGAGAAAACGCAAATGATGTTTCTCCTTATGCTGCATCAAGTTTTTATGCAGTTGACCGCTATGCATCATATAAAACAAAATGGGGAAAATATCTTGAGGAAGGAAAAATTATACTTGCAGACAGATATGTTACAAGCAATATGATTCATCAGGCGGCAAAGATTGAAAATAAAGAAGAAAAAGATGCATTTTTAGATTGGATTTATGATTTTGAATATGAGAAACTTTCTCTTCCAAAGCCTGATGCGGTGCTCTTCCTCGATATGCCGCCACAATTTGCTTTGAAGCTCATGGCAAAAAGAGCAAACAAAATTACAAATGAGGCAGAAAAGGATATTCATGAGAAAGACAGCGAACATATCTATAAAGCATACAATAATGCAAAATATGTTGCGGACAAGTTTTCGTTTAAAACGATAAAATGTGCTGAGGAAGAAATAAGAAGTATTTCAGATATTTCGGCAGAAATTATTGAGGTTTTGGGGATTTAAACAGGTATGCAGTTTAAAAAAATTGAGTTTAGTGATAAAGAGATAATAAAAAAATATTATACACCTGAGAAAAGCGTGGCGGCACATTTCAGCTTTACCAACATGTATATATGGCAGGAAAGTTATAATATAGAGTACGCAGTTGAAAGTGATTGCTTATGCGTTAAAAGCCGCCACAGCGGAAGAAACAGTTATTTTGTTCTTCCTTGCGGACATGGTGACAGAAAGGCAGCAACTGATAAAATTATAGAGTACGCAAAAAATATGGGGCAAAAATGTGTTTTCGCCCAGCTTTCGAATGATGACTGCGATTTTCTTAAAGAAAATTACGGGGAGAAATTCAGCTTTGTAGAGGACAGAAACAGTTGGGAATATGTTTATGAAACGGAGTCTCTTATCTCTCTTTCAGGCAAAAAGCTTCACGGGAAGAGAAATCACTTAAACGTTTTTTTGAAAGATTACAACTGGAAGTATGAAAGAATAAATGAAGAGAATATTATCTTAGCGAGAGATTTTGCCATTTCCTCAATAATTGCCAAAGATGACAGAGATGAGGAGCTTTTGTCTGCAAAGAAGCTCTTTGATAAGTTTTTCGAGTTTCCTCTTGTGGGGGCAGTTCTTTACGCAAACGGAGAAATTTGTGCGGTAACTGCAGGAGAAATGCTTTCGGATGATACTGCGGTTATTCACCTTGAAAAGGCAAATCCTGACATAAGGGGAAGTTATGCGGCAATTAACAATCTTTTTTCAAAAAATGAGTTTTCAAATGTTAAATATATAAACCGAGAAGAGGACATGGGAATTGAAGGTTTAAGAAAAGCCAAAACCTCTTATAGACCTTGCCACATGGCAGAAAAATATGTTGGAGTGGAGGTATAATAAAGTGAGAGTTGGAAATCCTTCGGAGAAAGATAGGGAAAGAGTAAAATATTTATGGAAATATTGTTTTGGTGACAGCGACCAATTCATAGAATATTTTTTTGAAAATTACTATCAAAAAGAAAATACACTTGCGATTTTTGAAGATGGCAAGATAATTTCATATCTTATGATTTTCCCGAATGATTTGTCGGTAGGCGGCAAGACTATAAAATCCGCGTATATTGCAGGTGTTTGCACAGACCCTTTATATAGAGGCAAAGGGTGCATAAACACTTTAATGAGAGCACTTGATGAAAGGCTCACAAATGAAGGATACAAAGCGGCATATCTGATACCTTTTAATTTTGCGTTTTATAGAAAATATGGATTTGAATGTATATCATTTTTAAGCATTTTCGAAGGAAGAATTGCATCTTTACCCAGATTTGGTGCAAAAAGCGGTGTTTTTCAGGGAAAAGAAGAGGTTTATTCAAAGTTTTGCAAGGATAAAGATGTATATCTTATAAGAAACAAGCAAAGCGAAGACATGTTTCTGCGTGATTCCATAGCGGAAGGCGGATACCATTTTGAGGATGAAGATGTTTTCATGTACTACTATCTTGAAAATGACACTTTTTTTGCGAGAGAGCTTGTATTCTCATCGCTTGAAGGTGCAAAAAAAGCAATTAGCTTTATAAAAGCACATAGTGCACAGGTTTCAAGATTTAAAATAAGAAGTGATTTTTCCCTTTCAAAGCTATTGTGCGAGAAAGATATTGATATTTCGGTAAAGCCTCATGTTGTGGCTAAGTTTTATGACAAAAGTAAGCATGTACAAAATGTTGATAACTATATCAATATGATAGGTTGGGTATAATAGTTAAAGAAAAGTGAAGTGATTGAATTTGAGCAAACTTAAAAATCTTTTACTTATAATGAATCCTTGTGCAGGTACGAAAAAGGCAAACAAATATTTGACCGATATTTTGGTGCTGTTCGGGAAAAACGGATACAATAACAGTGTGTATATGACCAAGGCTCCGGGGGATGCCCGGGAGTTTGCAAAGGACAATGCAAAAAACTTTGATTTAATTGTTGCAATTGGTGGAGACGGTACATTTAATGAGGTTGTGGAGGGAGTGTTAAAATCAGGTGCTGATGTAGAGATTGGGTATATTCCTGCAGGCAGCACAAACGATTTTGCAAATAGTTTAAAATTATCGAAAAACATTTTAAAAGCCGCAAGTGATATAATGGACGGCAGTACTATTGAAATAGATGTAGGTTCCTTTAACGGCAGAAATTTTTCTTATGTGGCATCGTTTGGTGCATTTACAGAGGTTGCGTATAAAACATCGCAAAACGTTAAAAACACACTTGGGTATCTGGCTTATGCACTTGAAGGAATTAAAGATATTGCACATTTAAAAAGCAAGCATCTTCGCTTTGTGGCAGACGGCAATTTAATTGAGGATGATTTTATTTTCGGTGCAATATGTAATTCAACATCAGTAGGAGGAGTCATAAACCTTGACCCTAAAATGGTTGATTTAAGTGATGGTATGTTTGAACTTTTGCTTATAAGACTGCCTAAAGACCTTTTTGAACTTAACGAAATTGTTGTTGCCTTAAGCTCTAAAAAATATAAAACAAAAATGATAACATTTTTGAGTGCAAAAAGCATTACTATTGAAACCGAGGAAAATATTAACTGGACCTTAGATGGAGAGTATGCGAGCGGGGCAGAAATAATTAAAGTAGAAAATATTAATAAAGCAATTAAATTTATTACTAACAGAGGGGAGCAACGTAGCTAAATTGAACAGGTTCAGTTAAATGCGCTTTGCACGCTAAAGGGCGAATTTAATTTAGCTGTTTCTAAAAAACAATTTAGACATTACTTTTTAGTCCTGACTTGACATTTGTCTATATCGGACCGCAGCGATATAAATTGATATATACTGACGGCAACGTGATTAGATTATATAAGTTTTAGAAAAGACGGAGGAACACTATATGATTTATTTATTTTTAGCAGACGGATTTGAAGATATTGAAGCGCTTTGCCCTCTTGACATTTTAAAAAGAGGTGGGGTAGATATAGTGACTGTCGGTGTTGGCGGTGACGTTATAACTTCCAAAAGCGGAGTAAAATTTATGTGTGACATAAGAGAGGAGAGCATAGATTTTACATTGATGGAAGGGATTATTTTGCCGGGTGGTATTCCTGGGGTTCCGAATCTTAAGAAAAGCAAAGCGGTTTTAGATTCAATTAAATTTGCCAATGAAAATTCACTTTTGATAGGAGCTATTTGTGCGGCACCGTCTATCCTTGGTGAAATGGGACTATTAGAAGGCAAAAAAGCAACATGTTACCCCGGCTTTGAGGAAACATTCAAATCCTCATACACAGGTGCAAGTTGCGAGAAATATGAAAACTTTGTAACTGCGAAGGGCGCAGGCGTAAGCCTTAAATTTGCTTTTGAGCTTCTTGCGGTATTACGCGGCGAAGAATGTGCTAAAGAAATCGCAACAGGAATGATGTGCGAATAAAATTTCTCCAGAAGGGGGATTACTTATGAAGAAAAAGGCATTAATAACCATTTCAGTTATAATAGTTTTGGGCATATGTGTGCTTGTCTCCGAGGTTTTCGGACTTCGCGGGGGCAAAGAAGTTACGCTCGAAATTCCATCGGGTGCTTTGGCAGGAGAAATTTATTCTCTTTTAAAAGAAGAAAAAGTAATCGCGAGTGAGAAACTTTTTTCTCTTTTTGCGAGAGGTTCTGCATCCGAGTTTAAGTCGGGGTATCACACATTTTCACAGAATATGAGTTATGGAAATGTTATTTCGGAGCTTAAAAAACCGGGTAAAATCGGCAAAGTGCAAATGGTTACATTTCCCGAAGGATACGAGCTTCGTGAGTTTGCAAATCTTTTGGAGGAAAAGGGTATTAAAAATGCGGAGGATTTTATAAATGCCGCAAACAAAAAATACAATTTTGACTTTTTGCCGAAGGTGAAGGACGGATATCTTGAAGGATATCTTTTCCCTGATACTTACAGCATTTCACCCCAGATGACATGCGAGGACATTATAAAAATGATGCTCATGCGTTTTGATGAGGTTTATACTGACGAGTACGAAAAGAGAGCGAAAGAAATAGGAATGAGCACGGCAGAGGTTATAACACTTGCCTCAATAATCGAAAGAGAAGCAGCGGTATCTGATGAGAGAGCGCTCGTTTCTTCTGTTTTTCATAACAGACTTAAAAGTGACGAGTATCCATATTTGCAGTCATGTGCAACAGTTCAGTACATTTTAAAAGAGCGCCGTGACATTCTTACAAATGCAGATATTGCCATAGATTCGCCATATAACACTTATAAGTACAAAGGGCTGCCACCTGCTCCCATTGCATCGCCCGGTAAGGCCTGCATTGAAGCGGCACTTTATCCTGCTGATACAAATTATTATTTCTTTGTGTCAAATGGCGACGGAACGCAAACGTTTTCTGAAACATTTAAGGAGCATATGGCATCGGGGGTTAATAAAAAGTGAGCGAAAATATAAATTTTGATTATATAACAAATTATTTAAGGGAGCTTTTGCCACACCGCACTGGTCTTTTAAAAGACATCGAGGAGGAAGCGGCAAGAGAGGAAAGTTACGTTCCCATTGCAGAGCCTGAAACTGCTCAGTTTATGAGAGTTCTTTTGGATATTCAAAAGCCCCGTAAGATTTTGGAAATAGGAACGGGTTGTGCTTATTCTACGATTATTATGGCAGAGCATAGCGGGGCATTTGTTAAAACAATTGAAAGATACGACAAGGTTTATGAAAGAGCAGTAAAAAACATTGAGAAGGCAGGGCTTTCCAAGAGAATTGAGCCTATACTCGGGGATGCCATGGATGTTTTGGAAAAAATGAACGGCGAAGAATTTGACATGGTATTTTTAGATGCAGCAAAAGCACAATACATAAATTTTTTGCCGCATATTGACCGAAATCTCCGAAAAGGTGGTCTGCTTGTTTCTGATAACGTGCTTTACAAGGGGATGGTTGCAGATAGAAGTCTTTTTGTAAGAAGAAAGGTTACAATTATAAAAAGACTAAAAATGTATCTTAAAGAAATATCGGAAAATGAAGCGTTTGACACCACAATTATTCCTATTGGAGATGGTGTTGCATTGTCTTATAAAAAGTAATTGAAAGGATAAAAAGATGCTTGAACTTTTAGCGCCTGCGGGTAACTTATCAAAACTTAAAACTGCAATAAAATTTGGGGCTGACGCAGTTTATATAGGAGGAGAAGAGTTTTCGCTCCGTACTGCTGCGGACAATTTTACTTATGATGAAATGCGTGAGGGCATAGAATTTGCACATGAGAGAGGGAAAAAGGTTTATGTAGCAGTAAACATTGTTCCGAGAAGTGACGAACTTGAAAGAATAAGAGAATATGCCAAAAAGCTTTACGAAATGGAAGCAGACGGCGTAATCGTTTCAGATTTGGGAGCATTTTCTGTTATAAAAAATGCGGTGCCCGATTTGCCCATTCACATAAGCACGCAGGCTAACAACACAAATTATGAAAGTGCCAACATGTGGCATAGTATGGGCGCTACAAGAATTGTGCTTGCAAGGGAGCTTTCACTCGGTGAGATTAAAACTGTACGAGAGAATTTATCCTCCGATTGTGAACTTGAGGTTTTTGTTCACGGGGCAATGTGCGTTTCCTATTCGGGAAGATGTCTTTTAAGTAATTACCTTACAAACCGTGACAGTAACAAAGGCGAATGTGCACAGCCTTGCAGATGGAAATACTATCTCATGGAAGAAAAAAGACCCGGTGAATACATGCCCGTGTTTGAAAATGACAAGGGAACATTTATATTTAATTCAAAAGACCTTTGCATGATTGAGCACATAAAAGAGCTTGATGAGGCAGGAGTTAAGAGTCTTAAAATAGAGGGCAGAGTGAAAAGTGAATATTATGTTTCAACTGTTGTAAAAGCATATCGCAAGGCTATTGACGATTACTATGCAGGAAAAGAATTTGACAGAAAACTTTTTGACGAGGTTTTAAAGGTTTCCCACAGAGAATATTCCAAAGGATTTTATTTTGGAAATCCAGAGCAGATTTATACTTACGGCTCTTATGTAAGAAATTATGATATAGTGGGAGTTGTGCTCTCGTACGATAAAGAAACAAAAACTGCAAGCATTGAGCAGAGAAACAGGTTTTTTAAAGGCGACGAGGTTGAGTTTATGCCTCCTGTGGGAGATTACATTTCTGCAAAAATTACGAAAATCTTAACAGAAGACGGAGAAGAAGTGGATAGTGCACCGCATCCCCAGCAGATTTTGAAAATCCCTGTTGACACACCGCTTGAGGTTGATACGATTATGAGAAAAGAGGTATGAGAGTGAGCGTAATAGATGAAATAAAGTCAGCGAAAAAAATAGTTATTAAGGTTGGAACTTCAACTTTAACACATGATAACGGAAAACTTAATTTAAGAAGAATAGAAAGGCTTACGAGAGTTATATCAAATCTTAAAAATCAAGGTAAAGACGTGATTTTAGTGTCATCTGGCGCAGTAGGCGTAGGCGTTTCAAAACTTTCTCTTTCAGAAAGACCAAAGGACACTATTGGCAAGCAGGCAGCGGCGGCAGTTGGACAATGCGAGCTTATGAATATTTACGGAAGACTTTTTTCGGAATATGGTTATACTGTTGCACAGGTACTTTTAACAAAAGACATTGTTGACCACGCAAAAAGAGAAGAAAATGCAAAAAATGCTCTTACAAGGCTTGAAGAAATGGGAGTAATCCCGATTATAAACGAAAACGATACCGTTTCTGTAGAAGAAATTGAGTTTGGTGATAACGATACGCTTTCCGCTATTGTTGCAACTATAACAGAGGCTGATGTTCTTGTTTTGCTTACAGATATTGACGGACTTTTTGACAGCGACCCTCACACAAATGACGAGGCGATGCTCATAAGAGTTGTAAACGAGGTTGATGACAGTATCCGTGCGATGGCAGGCGGAAGTGCAGGTAATTTTGGTACGGGCGGGATGCAGACAAAAATACATGCTGCAGAAATTGCAACAGCTGCCGGAATTCCCACAGTTATAATGAACGGTACAGCACCGCAGGATATTTACAAGCTTATTGACGGACATAGTATCGGCACAATTTTTCTTTGCAAGGAGGCAGAGTGATGCTGAAAGTTTTAGGTGAAAAAGCAAAAAAAGCAGAAAGAGTTTTAATGACCTCCTCAACTCAGGTGAAAAATGAAGCACTAAAAAACATAGCTATTGCTCTTACGGAAAACAGTGACTACATAATAGAACAAAATGGAATTGACATAGAAAAC
>JAZOQG010000015.1:0-32726 GCA_045656005.1 Clostridia bacterium | reverse complement strand
CCGCACCAAAATCCATTCAAAATTCTATCCATTTCAGGTCAGGGAATTTTTAAAGTGCGGATTTTTGGTTTGGCAAGGCAAAAACGCAGGAAATACTTTGTGTATTTCCGAGTATTTTAACAAAGCGAAAGCGTAAATCCGTCTTTTAAAATCGTGGTTCGGATTATATGCTTTCGGCTAACTTCAACTCTATTATTTTGAAGCCATGCTGCCAATGCTCTCGAGCGATATGTATTCCATATCTGCATACATAACGGCATGTTTCTGTACAGACTGAAATCAGGTGAAATAACACCTTTAAACTTTTTGAGCTTATCAAGGTACTGTTTTGGATTGTTCCAAAACCTTTCAAACTTTTCATCATGCTCGTAAAATACAACCCAAAAGTCAAAATCTTGCCATGTTTTAGACATTGCTTTGGAAAATGTAATGACTTTTTCGGGCAAGGCGTCGCTTGTTTTCAGCTTGGGGAATTCGAAATAACCATCGTACTCGGCATTCTCCACTAAAAACGAGTGAAAGACATCGTGCCCACTGATAACTCGTTTTTCTTCCATGGTTTGCATGCATCTCCTTTAATTATAACTATATTTTTGATAGCTGTCAACTATCTGACTAAGTTATAACACAATGCATACATGACATACCATGGCATCTTTTTAAACAAAAAGAAGCCGCTCTATGTGAGCGGCTTCGAGTAGTTGTATGATTACTCAAAAAGTTTTCCATACTTTGTAAGATGTTCGTATTTGTCTTTTGCCTGTTTTTCAGCGACAGCAAAGAGTTCTTTTGCTTTATCGGGGAATTTACGGGCAAGTGATGAGTAGCGAACTTCGTTCATGATAAAGTCTTCGTATGATGCAGAAGGCTCTTTTGAATCCATCATGAATGGGTTCTTACCTTCTACTTCATTTCTTGGGTCAAATCTGAATGTATGCCAGTAACCAGCGAGTACAGCATTTTTGATAATCTTCTGAGTATCTGTCATGCCGCCCTTAATACCGTGGTTGATACATGGAGCGTAACCGATAATGAGTGAAGGACCGTTGTAGCTTACAGCTTCTTTAATAGCTTTTACTGTCTGAGCCATGTCATAGCCGAGAGCAACCTGTGCAACATATACATATCCGTAGGACATTGCAATTTCAGCAAGGTTTTTCTTCTTGATCGGCTTACCGCCTGCAGCAAACTGAGCAACAGCACCTGTAGGTGTTGATTTTGAAGCCTGTCCGCCTGTATTGGAGTAAACTTCTGTATCAAATACCATAACGTTTACATCTTCGCCTGAAGCGAGAACGTGGTCAAGACCGCCGAAGCCGATATCATATGCCCAGCCGTCACCACCGAATATCCAAACAGCTTTCTTTGAAAGGTATTCTTTAAATTTAAGAACTTCTTTCGCTTTGTCGCATCCGCATTTTTCAAGTGCTGCTACGAGGTCTTCTGTAGCCTTCTGGTTAGCATCGCCGTCTTCATAAGTGTCTTTCCAAGCGGCTACTGCGTCTTTAATATCAGCGCAATCAATAGCATCAATCTGATTTCTAAGTCTTTCACGGAGCTGTTTAGCACCAACTGCCATACCGAGACCGTGCTCTGCATTATCCTCAAAGAGTGAGTTTGCCCATGCAGGACCATGTCCTTTATGGTTTACAGTGTATGGTGTTGAAGGAGCAGAGCCACCCCAGATTGAAGAACAACCTGTTGCATTTGAGATATATGCTCTGTCGCCACAAATCTGTGTGATAAGTTTTGCATAAGGTGTTTCACCACAACCTGCGCAAGCACCGGAGAACTCAAGGAGAGGCTGACGGAACTGACTTGTTTTAACGTTGAGAGGCTGTGCGAGAACATCAGCTTTAGGAAGAACTTTCTTAACTGCATAATCGTAGTATTTCTGTTCTTCTCTCTGTGTGTCGATTGGCTGCATAACGAGAGCTTTCTCTTTTGCAGGACAAACCTTTGCACAGTTTCCGCAACCTGTACAGTCCAAAACTGTGATGCCGAGTGAGAACTCATAAGCATCCATGCCTTTACCAATCATTTTCTTATGCTTCATGCCTGCAGGTGCGTTTGCCATTTCAGTTTCATTCATAACGAAAGGTCTTATAACAGCGTGAGGACATACGAGTGAACACTGGTTACACTGGATACAGTTTTCAGGAATCCACTGTGGAACGTCAACTGCAATACCACGTTTTTCGTATGCTGCCATACCCTGTGGAAGGTGACCGTCAACCATTCCTGCAAATGTGGAAACAGGGATTTTGTCACCCATCTGTTTGTTGCAGGGCTCGAGAATGTTTTTAACAAATGCAGGAACATCTGCTGTTTCTCTCTCTACATCTGTTGCAGTTTTCCATTCAGCAGGAACTGCGATTTCGCGAATATTCTTTTCACCTTCAACGATAGCTTCATGGTTCATGTTAACTATCTTCTCGCCCTTAGCGCCGAAGGATTTAACAACTGCTGCTCTCATGTATTCTTTTGCATCTTCAAAAGGAATAACGTCAGCAAGTTTGAAAAATGCAGACTGAAGTACGATAGAAGTTTTGTTGCCGAGACCAAGTTCTTTTGCAATACCGATAGCATCGATAGTGTAAAGTGAAATGTTGTTCTCTGCAATATATTTTTTCATTTTTGCAGGGAGTCTCTTAGAGAGCTCATCTACATCCCAGGCACAGTTTAAGAGGAACTTACCGCCTGGTACCAAATCCTCAACCATTTCATACTTATCAACGTATGAAGGATTGTGACATGCAACAAAGTTAGCTTTATTGATGAGGTATGTGGATTTGATAGGTTTCTTACCGAATCTTAAGTGAGAAACTGTTATACCGCCTGATTTTTTGGAGTCATATGAGAAATATGCCTGTGCAAACAAATCAGTATGGTCACCGATAATTTTAATGGAGTTTTTATTAGCACCAACTGTACCGTCGGAACCAAGACCCCAGAATTTACATGCTGTGTTACCTTCAGCAGATGTGTCAGGATTTTCTACTCTCTCGAGAGAAAGACCTGTAACGTCATCTTCAATTGAAAGTGTGAAGCCTTTTATAGGCTCGTCCTTATCAAGGTTTCTGTAAGTTGCAATGATATCAGCAGGAATTGTGTCTTTTGAACCAAGACCATATCTACCGCCAACAATCATTGGAGCTGCAGCGTTACCTGCGTAGCAAGCGCAAACATCAAGATACAAAGGCTCACCGATTGAACCGGGCTCTTTTGTTCTGTCAAGAACTGCAATTTTCTTACATGTTGCAGGAACTGCTTTAAGGAAAGCTTCTACAGGGAAAGGTCTGTAAAGGTGAACTTTGATAAGACCTACCTTTTCGCCGTTTGCCATCATGTGGTCAATTGTTTCTTCGATAGTTTCGCAAACACTACCCATTGCAACGATAACTTTTTCAGCATCGGGAGCACCATAGTAGTTAACAAGACCGTAGTTTGTGCCGATTTTTGCATTAACCTTGTTCATGTATTCTTCAACTACCTGGGGGATAGCATTGTAATATTTATTACATGCTTCTCTGTTCTGGAAGAAGATATCAGGGTTCTGCGCGCTACCGCGAAGAACAGGACGTTCAGGATTGAGTGAACTGTTTCTGAACTCTGCAACTGCGTCCATATCAACCATTTCTTTAAGGTCTTCATAATCCCAGGTTTCGATTTTATCGATTTCGTGAGATGTTCTGAAACCATCAAAGAAGTGAAGGAAAGGAACTTTACCCTTGATTGTTGCAAGGTGTGCAACTGCACCAAGGTCCATAACTTCCTGAGGTGAGTTTGAACAGAGCATTGCATAACCTGTCTGACGGCAAGACATAACGTCTGAATGGTCACCAAAAATGTTAAGTGCGTGTGATGCTACGCAACGAGCACTAACGTGGATAACTGAGGGTAAAAGCTCACCTGCGATTTTGTACATGTTAGGAATCATAAGGAGCAATCCCTGTGATGCTGTGTAGGTTGTTGTGAGAGCACCTGCACCGAGGGAACCGTGAACTGCACCTGCAGCACCGGCTTCTGACTGCATCTCAACAACTTTAACGGGCTGACCGAAAATATT
This sequence comes from Clostridia bacterium, assembly GCA_045656005.1. Classification (GTDB taxonomy): domain Bacteria; phylum Bacillota; class Clostridia; order UMGS1883; family UMGS1540; genus JAZNQN01. The sequence goes on along the minus strand of JAZOQG010000015.1, from coordinate 28,657 downwards.
TTCTTTCTTGTCAACAGCCCATTCGTCGGTTACTTCTGCCATAACCGAGGATGGAGTAATAGGATAAATAGCTGCTACATCAGTAAAAGCGTATGAAGCCCATGCAGCGGCATTATTACCATCCATAGTTTTCATTTTTCTAGCCATTGTTTCGACCTCCTAAATTGTATCGTGAATAAACACTACATTATAGTATAACAATTTTAAGACTGAATGTCAATAAAAAATGTATATAAAAAAGTGATATATATTTGAATTTCTTAAGTAATTTTTCCCATTTGACAATTTTATAGTAAAAAAATTTTAAATTTTACATTACATTGTTAAAATTGATGATTTGACAGGGAAGATATTTTGTGCTAAAATATTTCCTGCGAGTAAGCTAAGCAATCGCGGCGCCGTAAGGCGGTGAGGAAAGTCCGAGCTCCATAGGGCAGGGATGCCGGATAACGTCCGGTGGAGGCGACTCTAAGGATAGTGCAACAGAAAAGTACCGCTCTCTTTTGAGAGTAAGGGTGGAAAGGTGAGGTAAGAGCTCACCTGCGGTATGGAGACATATTAGCAGTGTAAACCCCATCCGGAGCAACACCATATAATGAGGAAATTAAGCTTGCCCGGCGCTTCCTCGGCTTGGTGGCTAAAGCCTTGTAGCAATATAAGGCGTAGATAGATGATTGTTTCAGTTCTTTTGAACAAGACAGAACTCGGCTTACAGGCTTACTCGTCAAGCTGATATTTGAGGGATGTCAAAAAAGTCCAGACCGCAAAAAGGCAAAATACGAAGCAAGTAAAAATAATTCAAAACCATTGTCTTGTTATTTCTCGATGAAAAATCGAAGTCGATTTTTCTGAAATTTAAAGCCTTTTTGCTACGAACAAACTTCGCCTCTCGACGTACCTTTGTACGCCTTCGGGTAACCCAAAGCCAAGGCTTTGGCTCAGTTTGTCCGTTCTGAAACATTTTTTTCCTATCCCCACGAAAAAGGGACTGTAAAAAATGAGTTTTTTACAGTCCCCTGATGTTATAGATGTTATATAAGGGTGATTTTATGTATAAAACAATACTTGCACTTGGAACGAACGGAGATTTTGACATTTCAATAAAAGAACAGATATCTCTTTTCAAAGAGTGTGGATTTGACGGCTTTTTCGTAAACTGGGTTGAGGGAATGAACATAAAAGAAATAAAAGAGCATGCGGACAGGGAAGGCATGATTTTTCAGTCAATACATGCTCCGAGTAAAAAATCACCTGATTTATGGACAGAAGGAGAAAAGGCAAGAGAAGCGGTAGATGAGCTTTTAAGATGCGTTCGTGACTGCGGTGAAAATGGTGTGCCGATAATGGTTTGTCATGCAATTATAGGATATGATATGGTATCGCCAAACGAATACGGAGTAAAAAATTGGAAAATTGTCATAGACGAGGCAAAAAGACTCGGTGTAAATGTTGCCATTGAAAATCTTGAGGGAGAGCCTTACACAAAAGCACTTTTAGATGCCTTTGACGAATATGAAAATGTTGGCTTTTGCTGGGATACAGGTCACGAAATGTGTTACAATCACAAGGACATGATGGGACTTTACGGAGAAAACATAATGTGTACGCACTTAAATGACAATCTCGGTGCAAGAGATTTTGAAGGCAAAATGCAGTTTGCGGACGATTTGCATCTGTTACCCTTTGATGGCATTGCAGATTGGGGGGACATTGTACACAGGCTTAACAAATATGGATATGACGGGATTTTGACATTTGAGCTTAAAAGAAAGAGCAAAAGAGATGCTCATGAGAACGATGTTTACGAGAGAATGACACCTCTCGAATATGTTTGCGAGGCACACAAAAGAGCATGCAAAGTTGCGGCAATGAAACTGCGTGACAAAAATATTCACGTCTGAAAACAAAAAAATTAAAAAAAGACTTGACTTTATCGGCAATTTGTGGTATATTTCTTTGTATGGAGCACAAGTGTACGCGAGGGGTGGACAAAATGAAAAACGATAAAAACTTAATCATTGTTGATGCCGCAGTGTTGCCGACTGTGTTTCCAAAGGTGCTTGAAATCAAGAAAATGCTTAAGACAGGCAGGGCAAAAACAGTTACCGAAGCGGCAGCTGAGGTAGGAATAAGCAGAAGTGCTTTTTACAAGTACAAAGACTGTGTTTTTCCATTCCATGACATGAAGGGAATTTTAACTCTTTCCTTTGAGCTTATGGACATTGCAGGTATTCTTTCGCAAATTCTTTCGATACTTGCCAAGGCAAAATGCAATATTCTAACAATTAATCAGAACATTCCCGTAAACGGGGTTGCAAATATAACAATTTCACTTCAAAATAATGAAGAAGATTTTGAAGTTGAACGTTTTCTTAAAAAATTTGACAAAATTGAGGGCATACAAAATTTGTATGTACTTGCTAAAGAATAGGAGAGGACAAAAGTGAATGTAGCAATACTAGGTTTTGGAACAGTAGGTTCCGGCATTTATGAGATACTTAAGGAAAGCCGTGAGCATATTGCAAAAAAAACAGGTGAAGAGATTAATGTTAAATACATACTTGACGTAAGGGATTTTTCATCACATCCCGACGCACATCTTTTTGTAAACGACATAAACGTTATTTTAAATGACGAAAGTGTCGATGCGGTGTGCGAGGTAATCGGCGGAGTTGAACCGTCACTCACATTTTCCATGGAAGCACTCAAAAGAGGAAAAAGTGTTATAACTTCAAACAAAGAGCTTGTTGCAAAGCATGGCACGTCTCTTATGGAAACTGCCAAGGAAAATGGTGCTATTTATCTTTTTGAGGCAGCAGTAGGCGGAGGTATTCCTCTTATAAGACCGATATACCGTTGTCTTGCAGGAAATCGCATAACGAAGATAATGGGTATTTTAAACGGAACTACAAACTATATACTCACCAAAATGTTTGACGAGGGACAAAGTTTTGAAGAGGCTCTTTCCGATGCTCAGGCAAAGGGATATGCAGAGCGTAATCCTGCGGCAGATGTTGAAGGACATGACACCTGCAGAAAAATTGCGATTTTATCATCTCTTGTTTACGGAAAGAACATAAATTCCGATTTGATTGAAACCGAGGGTATTACAAATATTGATGCCATAGATGTTCAGTATGCAGAAATGGCAGGCGGTGTTATAAAGCTTGTGGGCTACAGCGAAATAGATGACAAAAATGTTTATGCAAGAGTAAGCCCTATGCTTTTATCAAACGAAAATCCGCTTTCATCTGCAAAGGATGTTTTTAATGCGGCGCTTGTTACGGGTGACAGTGTGGGTGATGTAATGCTTTATGGCAGAGGTGCAGGAAAGCTCCCTACAGCCAGCGCAGTAGTAGGCGACATCATAGATATCTGTATGAATAAAAACGCATTTATGTCATGGGATGCAGGGGATGAAAGTGATGTAGATTTGTCAGGCAGTAAAAAATGCGGTCTTTTCGTAAGAGTTTCAGAAGAGGCGGCTGATGCATTTGAGGCAAAATACAAAGATGCTACAAAACTTAGCGGAGTAAAAGGCGATGAATGTGCATTTATCATTCCTTCAATTTCCGTAAAAGAGGCAAAAGAAATTGATGCTATCAAAAAGATTTACGCAGAAGAAAATTATGTCATTTTTTAAAATGATACATAATATAAAATGAGGTACTTATTTTGCAGGTCCGCAGGCAAAATAAAAAGAAAATTGCGGACAGAAAGGCAGAGATAAATATGAGCTTAATCGTTCAGAAATTTGGCGGTTCGTCGGTTGCAAATGCTGAAAGAGTGTTTAATGTTGCAAACCGTATAAAGGAATATTACGACAAGGGTAATAAAATCGTTGTTGTGGTTTCTGCGCAGGGTGACACAACTGATGACCTTATCGAAAAAGCGCAGGAAATTAATCCTAAAGCATCAAAAAGAGAAATGGATGTTCTCCTTTCAGCAGGTGAACAGATTTCAATGGCACTACTCGCCATGGCACTTGAAAAACTTGGTTGCCCCGTAATTTCACTTACAGGCTGGCAGGCAGGCATGAAAACCAACAGCACACACTCGGCGGCAAGAATTAAAAAAGTTGACTCAGAGAGAATACTCCGCGAACTTGACCAGAACAAAATCGTTATTGTGGCAGGTTTCCAGGGTATAAATCGTTATGATGACATAACAACACTTGGTCGTGGTGGTTCCGATACATCGGCAGTTGCACTTGCAGCGGCGGTTGGAGCAGACCTGTGTCAGATTTACACAGACGTTAAGGGTGTTTACACTACTGACCCGAGAATAGTTCCCACGGCTTCAAAACTTTCAGACATTTCATTTGACGAAATGGTTGAGCTTGCATCGCTTGGTGCAAACGTACTTCACAACAGAAGCGTGGAGCTTGCGAAGAAATTTAATATTAATCTTGAAGTTTTGTCAAGCCTTGAAAAAGAAGAAGGCACAATTGTTAAGGGGGTAAAATACGTGGAAAAAATGTTAGTAAGAGGCGTTGCAAGAGACAACGACGTTGCAAGAATTACACTTCAGAATATAGAGGATACACCCGGCAGAGCATTCACAGTATTCTCAATTTTGGCAAAGAAAAACATAAATGTTGATATTATTTTGCAGTCACTCGGCCGTGATGGTAAGCAGGACATAAGCTTTACAGTACCTGAGAGCTCACTCGAAAGTGCTCTTGAAATTCTTAACGAAAATCTTGGTACAATCGGTGCAGAAACAGTTCTTTACGACAGAAATGTATCAAAGGTTTCAGCGGTAGGTGCAGGTATGTCCAGTAACCCCGGTGTTGCAGCTGCAATGTTTGAAGCTCTTTTTGCATCAAACATAAACATTCTCATGATTTCCACAAGCGAAATTAAGATTTCCGTACTTGTAAATCAGGAAGATGCTGAAAAGGCTGTTCGTGCAATTCACGAAAAATTTGACCTTTCACACATTTAAGTCATGGAAAAGGACATAATAATCGGCAGAAACCCTGTGCTTGAAGCTATCAGGGCAGGTCGTGATATTGAAAAGATTTATATAAAAAATGCGGAGGCTGACGGCTCTCTTAAGAAAGTTCTGGGAGCCGCAAAGTCTTCTAAAATTCTCATTTCCCGTGTAGATAAAAGAAAACTTGACGAAATGAGTGAGGGTGAAAACCATCAGGGAGTTATAGCTTTATGCAGTGCGCACAGCTATAAAAGTGTTGACGATATCTTAAAAATTGCAGAGGATAAGGGAGAAGAGCCTTTTGTCGTTATATGCGACAAAATAACCGACCCTCACAATCTCGGTGCAATTATAAGAACGGCAAATGCGGCAGGCGCTCATGGAGTTATAATTCCAAAGCACGAAAGTGCAGGTTTATCTGCAACTGTTTCAAAGGTTTCTGCGGGTGCGGTTGAGTTTACACCCGTGGCAAGAGTGACAAACCTTGGAAACACGATTGACTCACTTAAAGAAAAAGGCTTTTGGGTGACGGGAGCGGCGGCAAATGGTGAAAAAACACTTTTTGATGCAGATTTAAGCGGTAAAGTGGCACTTGTTATCGGAAGCGAAGGCAACGGAATAAGTGCAGGAGTGCTTAAAAAATGTGACTTTGTTGTAAGTATTCCCATGAAGGGTGAGACAGAATCTCTTAATGCATCGGTTGCAGCGGCGCTATTAATGTATGAGGTTATGCGCCGAAGAAAATAAATTATAAAGCTGTATCATGTCGCAGAGAGTATGCACAGATACAGCTTTGTTAAGTTTGAAAGGAATAAAAAGATGAAATATGTTGTTATTCTTTGCGACGGCATGAGTGACTATCCCTTGCCTGAGCTTGACGGTAAGACACCAATGGAGTATGCAAAAAAACCAAACATAGATAAAATGGCGGAAGGCGGAGAATTGTTTCTCGTGAAAACTGTACCTGACGGTTTTAAACCGGGCAGTGATGTTGCCAACTTATCTGTAATGGGATATGCTCCCGAAAAATATTATACAGGTCGTTCTCCTCTGGAGGCGGCAAGCATAGGCGTTGAGCTTATGGATAACGAAACCGCTTTTCGTGCAAATCTTGTAACTTTGTCAGGAGAGGGAGAATACGAAAGCCTTACTATGGAAGACTATAGTTCAGGTGAAATTTCAACCGAAGAAGCGAAAGAGCTTATAGAATATGTAAAAGAGTATCTCCAGACAGAGGTTATGGCGCTTTATGCGGGTGTCAGCTACCGCCATCTTATGGTATGGAAGGACTACGGAAACACTTGTCCGCTTACACCGCCCCATGATATTCTCGGTAAAAAAATTAAAGGGTATTTACCGGAGAACGAAGAAATATTAAATATAATGAAAAAAAGCCGTGAACTTTTAAAGGACCATCCTATAAATATAAAGAGAAGGGAAGAGGGCAAAAATACTGCCGATTCTCTCTGGATTTGGGGAGAAGGAAAAAGCGCGGCGGTTCCTGCGTTTTCAGAAGTTCACAACATGTCAGGGGCAGTAGTGTCCGCGGTTGACCTTGTTAAAGGAATAGGCTATCTTGCAGGAATGGAAGTTATAGAGGTTGAAGGCACTACAGGAAACATTGACACCAATTTTGAAGGCAAGGCAGAGGCGGCGCTCTCCGCTTTGAAAAACGGATGCGATTATGTTTATGTTCACCTTGAGGCACCTGACGAGTGCGGTCATCAGGGACAAGCAAAAGAAAAAGCGCATTCAATAGAAATAATTGATGAGAAAATTGTTAAATATATTTGCGACGGACTCGAAAATGCGGGTGAGGAATATAGAGTTATGATTCTTCCCGACCATCCGACACCGATATCTATAAGAACTCATGCCGCAGACCCTGTTCCGTGTCTCATATATGATAGCCGTAAAAAATTAAACGGCAAATACACCTTTACAGAAAAAAGCTGCGTGGGAAAAGTTTTCGGAGTAGGGCATAAACTTGTAAACTACTTTTTTGAAAGAGAGGATTTTGTAAAATGAAAATAACAACAAGAGCCAAAAGAATAACAGCTTTTATATTTTTTCTTATTGGCTTTTTGCTGTTTGCTTCCTTTCTTTTACCTGAACTGGTTGTGCTTACATTACCTTTTATAATAGCATTTGTTCTGGCAAAACTTATTGAGCCTTTAGTGGTATTTTTAAATTCAAAGCTTAAATTACCAAGAAAAATAGGAAGTGCTATTTTGGTGTTTCTGGCGGTTTCTGCATTAGTTTCGTTGGTTGTTTCTCTGGGGTCAAGAATTATTGATGAGATAACATATCTCGTTTCTCATGCTGATGATATTTCGGGGCAGTTTATTTTGTTTTTGCAAAACACACAGGACTTTTTAAATGGAATTTTGGGAGAGAGATTTTCAGGCCTTTTCGGAATGCAGGTTGATTTTAGCGAAATCGGAAACAATATTTCGGGTTATATAAATGCATATATAGGTCCTGCAATAGAAAAGGTTTTGTCCCTTGTAAAGAGTTTGCCGAATATTTTGCTTTTTACTGTTGTGCTTATTTTAGGAACATATTTTATAAGTAGCGATAATGAAAAAATCTCCCTCTTTTTGCATTCTCTTGTTCCCGAAAAGGTATCGGTACATCTGTCTAATGTAAAAAAAGATATGTCAAAAGCATTTTTTGGCTATGTAAGAGCACAGCTACTTTTAATGTGCATAACTTTTTTCGAATGTACGGTAGGGTTTCTTGTAATAGGCGGAACATTTGCAAAATATGCATTGCTACTTGGTCTTACTATAAGTATAATAGACATGTTTCCTGTGCTTGGAACAGGAACGGTGCTCATTCCATGGGGGATTTATTCGCTTATTACAGGTGATGTAAGAGTGGGAGTGTCTCTTTTAATTCTTTATGGAATTTGCCTCCTGGTGCGTCAACTGCTGGAACCGAGAATTGTAGGAAAACAAATAGGACTTCATCCCCTCGCAACACTTATGACAATGTATGCAGGCCTTCGTCTTATAGGTGTTTTCGGCATGATACTGGGACCTGTGCTTACACTTATTATCAAAAATCTTGCCGACAGCGGAGTTTTTAAATCTGTTACAGATTACTTAAACTGCAAGGATATTACCGAGGAGAACTGACTTATGAAAAAATTTGAGGGCAAAGTTATTTGCTGCGACATTGACGGGACACTTTTGAACGATAACTTTGAAATACCAAAGGAAAATCTAAAAGCTATAGAGTATTTCAGAAGTGAAGGCGGAATTTTTACTGTTGCAACGGGAAGAACACCGGGCGGAATAGCAAGATACATGAACGAGCTAAGTTTTGACTGCCCCATTGTTTGCCAAAACGGCGGCGGTGTTTATGATTATTACAAGGAGGAATACGTCTGGCATATGCCGCTTCCAAGAGAGGCGGAAGAGGTTATAGATTTTGTAAAGGAAATGTTCCCTGAAACAGGTGTTGAAATAATGTCGACAAAAGGTGCATACTGTGTTAAGGAAAATTTCTCTACAAGAAAGCATGAAACTGATGAGCACTTTAAATTTTTAATCGCTGATGTTGACGGAGTTTTAGGAGGGTGGCTGAAAATAGTTTTTGCAAATCTTCCTCCTACAACGGATAAAATTCAGGCACTGCTTGAAAAGAGCGAATTTTATAATAAATATCAGATGGTGCGTTCATATTCTACATATTATGAATTTGTACATAAAAACACAAATAAAGCAAATGCTCTTTCTGAACTTTCAAGACTTATAGGTGTTGATATTTCGGATTTTATAGTAATAGGAGACAACGAAAATGACTGTTCAATGCTTTCGATGCCCTCAAAAAGTTTTACTCCTTCGACAGGTGTAAAGATGGCAAAGGACTGCGCAGATATAGTCTTAAAAAGCAGTCATAACGATGGAGTGCTTAAAGAAGTAATAGAAATTTTGGAAAGAAATATTTAAAAAGACAGGCTGTGTATTTTATCACAGCCTGTTATATTTTTCTTATAAAAATTTGACTTATTAACGAATTTGTGATAAAATAAATAAAATATTTGATTTCTTTTGATGTTGGAGGAAAATATGAACATTTACAAAAAGCCACTTTATGATGTCAGAGAGATTTCTGACATAAGAGAAGTTTTGCTTACTTCAAGAGAACAATATAAAAACGACACGGCATTTTTGGTGAAAATAGACGGACAGTATATGCCCATGACATATGAAAAATTTTATGAGGACTGCAAAGCTCTCGCAACTGCTTTTAATGAAATGGGGCTTTCTGGAAGTCATATTGGTGTTATTGGCGAAAATTCCTATGAATGGGCGGTAACATATATGGCAACGGTTTCCATGGGAAGCGTTATTGTGCCTATGGATAAAGAACTTCCAAAAGAGGAAACGGCTCCTCTTATAGAAATTGCAGAGCTTGAGGCTATTGTATATTCTGAGAAATGTGCAGAAATTGTAGGAGATGCACAGATTAAAAATAAAATAAGTATGGCGGAAGGTTTTCCTGCTCTTATTAAAAAAGGTAAAGCTCTTTTGGAAAAGGGAGATACTTTTTTTGATAATGTAAAAATTGACAATGAAAAAATGAGCATACTACTTTTCACTTCGGGAACAACTTCGTCTTCAAAAGCAGTTATGCTTTCGCATAAAAATATTGTTGCAAATATTATGGCGATGTGCAAGATGGTATATGTTGATAAAAATGACACACTTTTATCAGTTTTGCCTATTCATCACACCTATGAATGTACATGCGGATTTCTTGCTCCCCTTTACAGAGGATGCACAATAGCTTTTTGCGAGGGACTTCGCCATGTACAGAAAAATTTAAAGGAATCAAAGGCTACAATTATGCTTTGTGTTCCCTTGCTTGCTGACACCCTTTATAAAAGAATTATGCAGGGAATAAAGAAAAAGGGAAAAGAGGCAACCGTTAAAAAGGCAGTAAAAATCAGCAGATTTTTGCTGAAATTTGGAATTGACATAAGAGAAAAGCTATTTGCGGAGATTCACGAAAATGTAGGCGGCTGCCTTAAAAGAGTTGTGTGCGGTGCGGCGGCTATGGACCCTGTTACTGCAAATGGTATGAGAGACTTTGGCATATCAATTATTCAGGGGTATGGTCTTACAGAGTGCGCTCCTATATGCGCAGTTAACCGTTTTGAGTATTTTAAAAATGAGGCAGCAGGTCTCCCAATGCCTGGTATGGAAATCAAGATTGACAATCCTGACGAGGAAGGGGTAGGTGAAATACTCGTTAAGGGCGAAAATGTAATGATCGGTTACTACAAAAATCCTGATGCAACTGCGGAAGTGTTTAAAGGCGATTATTTCAGAACGGGTGATTTAGGCTTTATTGATAAAGAAAGCTTTTTGCATATAACAGGCAGACAGAAAAATGTTATTGTTACAAAGAACGGAAAAAATATTTTCCCCGAAGAACTTGAAACTTATCTTGGCAGAAGTCCATATATTGCTGAAAGTATGGTTTACGGAGTTGACAGAGAGGACGGAGACACTGATATTTATGCACAGGTTGTACCTTCCTATGATGACATAGAGGAACTTCATGGCGGCACTATGAGTGCGGAAGAGCTCCAGCACTTTATGGAAGAAGAAGTTTTAAAAGTAAATCATACGCTCCAGAATTTCAAAAGAATAAGCCATGTTATTGTGAGACGTGAGGAATTTGCAAAAACAACCACAAGAAAAATTAAACGTCATGTAGAACTTGGAGGTAACAAATGATAAGCGAAAAAGCATATATTACAAAAACTGCCGTAATTGAGGGCGATGTAACGATAGGAGACAATGTTTCGGTTTGGTACGGAGCGGTGCTTCGCGGAGATTTGGCTCCGATATCAGTAGGCGAAGGCAGTAATGTGCAGGAAAACGCGGTAATACATGTTGACAAAAACTGCCCCGTGAAAATCGGCAAGGGTGTAACAATAGGGCACGGTGCTATAATTCATGGCTGCACAATAAACGATAATTCTCTTATAGGAATGGGGGCAATCGTTTTAAACGGAGCGAAAATCGGAAAAAACTGTATTATAGGTGCAGGAGCGCTTGTTACAGGCAACACGGAGATTCCTGACGGAAGCCTTGTTATCGGAAGCCCCGCAAAGGTAAAAAGAGAAGTGACCGAAGCGGAAATTGAGGCAAACCGAGAAAATGCAGAAGAGTATATAAACTTAATACCATAAAAAAACGGCGGTAATCGCCGTTTTTTTAATTTAGTTTATCTCTAAGTTTTAAAAGCGAAGGAACCAAAAGTCCTCCCAGGGTATTGCCGAGTATCATTATAATCATATAGATTACTGCTTTGATGCTCCACATTGATGCTGCACTTATATAAAACATATTTGCAATACAGTGTTCAAATCCGCTTAAAATAAAGACGGGAACGCATACAAAAATGCCAAGGGGGTTTTTTGTGCGTCTATAAAGTTCAACTGCTGTAAACATAAGTATCCCGCAAAAAATGGCAAGAATAAAAATGCTTTGCGGAGTATCCGAGAGCTTTACCATTACGAGTGCGGCTGAGCCTTCCTTTATAGCCGTCTGTCTTGTAAATGATAAGAGAACACCCGGTATAAAAGTTCCTGCGAAATTTCCAAGGAGTATTATTCCCAAATCTGATACGAAGGAAAGTCCGTTATCAATCCAGTAGCCAACTTTACCTGTGAAAAGGTTTAAAGAAAAGCATACTATTGAATAAAGACCTACGGAAAACATTATCGCTCCCACGATTTTATCAGGTGAGAGAAGATTTACGCATCCGCCTATGGAAATAAAAACACCTGCTAAAAAAGCCAGAATAAATGTTTTTGTCTTCTGCATAGTGCTACCTCTTAAACGAGAGGCTCGGGTCTGCTGATGAAATGAAGAATATTACCCTCGGGATCTCTGAAAAACATTGTTCCGATACCGTTTGGCGCAACAGCGGCATCTGTAATGATTTCTGCTCCTGCTTTCTTTACTTTTTCTACTGCACCTTCAAAATCAGAAACAGAGAGAGCAATATGTCTTACACCTGCAACGGTTGTTTCTGTTGGAACATTCTCAGTTGACGCTACGCAAAATTCAATCATGCTCTTGTCGGAAAAGGCTACAAAGTATGTACCTTTACCATTGTCATAAACAATTTTTCCGCCGAACAAATCTGCATACCAGTCGGAAAGTGCCTTTGTGTCTTTTGCAAAAATTGCAACATGTTCAATTCCTGTAATCATAATTAAATCCTCCTGAAATTATATTAATGATAGTTTATCACAGTTTCAGTCATTCTTCAATAGTTTTTTCGTATTGACAAATATTTTTTTATGTATTATAATACAATTTGAAAATGAAAATCATTTTCAAATTGAGAGGTGCTGAAAATGGATTATAATACAAAGCAAAGAGAAATTATCCTTGATTTTTTAATAAAGAGTGAAAACCATGTATCTGTTGCCGATATTGAAAAACATTTGTCAGAGTGTGGCAAGAGGGTTGGCACGGCAACGATATACAGGTATTTAAACAAACTTACGGGTGACGGAGTGGTGAGAAAGTTTGCATCTGAAGAAGGGGCATGCTACCAGTATGTCCGAAAAGACTGCCACAGTCATTACCATTTTGTTTGCAATGATTGCGGAAAGCTTATTCATGTTGAGTGCGACGCTCTTGACAAAATGTGTGCACATGTTCTGGGAGACCATGGTTTTAAAATTGACATAGGAAAAACTGTTTTCTGCGGAGAATGCAGCGAGTGTGCGGGGGTGGCGAAGTGATAAAAAAAGCCATTCTTATTTTACTATCTATTTTGCTTTTGGCAGGTTGTGCACCAAAAGAGGTTGAAAGTGATAAAATCAGCATAGTTACAACACTTTTTCCGCAGTATGATTTTACAAGGCAAATTGCAGGAGACAAGGCGAAGGTGTCTTTACTTCTCCCGCCGGGTGCCGAAACTCATTCGTTTGAGCCGTCACCGTCTGACATGATAAAAATAAAAGAGTGCGACCTTTTTATTTACACAAGCAAATATATGGAGCCATGGGCTGAAAGGCTAATAATGGGCGGCGGTGCTGACGGAAGCAGTATATGGCAGGCGGCAAGCGGAATAAACCACGAAAAGCACGGCGGTGACATTGATGCACATGTGTGGACAAATCCGAAAAATGCAATACTGATGGCTGAAAATATTTTGAGGGCACTTTGCACAATTGATATTGAAAATGCGGACTATTACACAGAGAATTATAATTCTTATATAGAAAAACTTTTGCTTCTTGACGGAGAATTTGAAAAGACAATCAAAGACGCACCTATGAAAAAATTGGTGTTTGGAACAAAATTTTCACTACATTATTTTGCGGAAAGGTACTCGCTTTCCCATATATCTGCATTTGACAGTTGCGGGCATGAAGGAGAGCCTGCGGGGAAGGTTATGAAAGATATAATTGAAACTGTGAAAAATGAAAAAATACCCGCTGTATATTACGGGGAGATGGAGAGCACAAAAGTTGCGGAAACCATTGCAAAGGAGACAGGAGCAAAAACTCTTTTATTTCATTCCTGCCACAACGTAACAAAGGAAGAATTTGAAAGTGGAGAAACATATATTTCTTTAATGGAAAAAAATCTCGAGGCTTTAAAAGAAGGACTTTATAATGATTAAATGCGAAAACGTTACAATTAAATATGGCATGTTTACAGTTTTGGAAAATGTTTCTTTTTCTGTTAAAATAGGAGATTTTCTTACAATTTTAGGAGAGAACGGATGCGGAAAATCAAGCCTTGTGAAGGGGATTTTAGGGCTTTCCAAAATAAGCGGCGGAAAGATAGAAAAAAAAATTTCGGGCGGTGTTGGGTATGTTCCGCAGCTTCCGCCTGTGCAAAGTGATTTTCCTGCGAGTGCAATGGAAATTGTTATGTCAGGCTTTGTGAAAAAAGCAGGTCTTTTTTATAGCAAAGAACAAAAGAGAGAGGCTCTTTCAAAAATGGAGAAACTCGGAATTTCCGACATAAAAAATATGTGCTTCCGTGAACTGTCGGGAGGGCAGAGGCAAAGAGTGCTTTTAGCAAGAGCACTTTGCGCAGGAGAAGAACTTTTAGTGCTTGATGAGCCGATAGCATCTCTTGACGAAGATATTACCGAAAGTTTTTACGAGATACTTTGCGACCTTAACAAAAAAGGGACAACTATTATCATGATTTCTCATGACAGTAAAAATGCATTAAAATTTTCAAACAAGGTACTCGTTTTTAAAAACAGAGATTATTTTTTCGGTGATGCGGAAACTTTTATAAAAGGGCAGGGGCAAAATGATTGACGAAATTTTTGAAATATTTACTTATCCTTTTTTAATAAGGGCAATGATGGTGGGTGTACTTATATCCCTTTGTGCGGCTCTGCTTGGAGTAAGCCTTGTGCTTCGTCGCTACAGTATGATTGGTGACGGGCTTTCACATGTGGGTTTTGGAACGATTACTATTGCGGTAGCGCTCGGTGTAAGCCCCGTTTTGGTTTCGGCACCAATAATGATTTTAGCAGCATTTATACTTTTGAAAATAACAAAAAGCAGTACCATGAAAAGTGATGCGGCTATTGCGCTTATATCAACCTCGGCTTTATCGGCAGGTGTTATAATTTCCTCTTTATCGGGAGGACTTAATACAAGTGTGGAGAGCCTTATGTTCGGAAGCATACTTGCTATGAGCGAGAGCGATGTTTATATAAGTCTGGTGCTTGCTCTGTTGGTTATCGTTCTTTTTATTTTATTTTATAATAAACTTTTTGCCGTTACTTTTGACAGCGAGTTTTCAAAAGCTGCAGGCTTTAACAGCGAAAAATTTAATATGCTTTTAGCTTTTCTTACTGCAATTACAATTGTAATCGGAATGAGAATGATGGGAACACTTTTAATATCAAGCCTTATAGTTTTTCCTGCGGTGACTTCCATGCGTGTTTTTAAAACATTTAAAAATGTTATAATTTCTTCTGCGGTAGTATCGGTTGCTTGTTTTGTTTTCGGAATGATTTTATCATATATTACTGAAATTCCCACAGGTGCTGCAATTGTTGCGGCAAATCTTTTTGTATTTATAATATTTTGGATTTTTTCAAAATCTACTTTTAAGTTCTTTACAAAAAGATAAAAATGATGTAAAATATATGCGGTGGTGATTCTATGATAAAATTTGATTTATTTCCTGGCGGAAAAAAGAAAGCTCTTACAATGAGCTATGACGACGGAACGATTTTTGACAGAAGACTTGTAGAAATTTTTAATAAATATGGAATTAAAGGAACATTTCATATAAATTCAGGGCTTTGCGAAAACAAAGAGCGAAAGGTACAGCCCGAAGAAATGAAGGAACTTTATAAGGGACATGAGGTTGCGGTTCATGGTGTGGAGCATCACACTTTAACAAAAATTCCTCCGCAGAATATGGTGCAGGAGGTTTTGGAGGACAGACGAACTTTGGAAAAATGGATAGGTTATCCCGTAAGGGGTATGAGCTATGCAAACGGAGCATACAATGATGAAGTATGTGATGCACTTCATTCATGCGGCATTGTGTATTCAAGAACAACCCAAAACACAAATGCATGGAAAATACCTGACGATTTCCTCAAATGGCATCCGACATGTCACCACAAAGATGCTCCGGCTCAGGCTGAGAGATTTTTAAACTGGAAGTATCAGGCGGGATATCTCCTTTATATATGGGGACATTCTTACGAATTTGACAATGACAACAACTGGGATATGATGGAAGAGCTTTGTGAGAAACTCGGCGGAAGAGATGATATATGGTATGCCACAAACATTGAAATTTATGATTATGTGACGGCGCTGAAAAATCTTATAATTTCAGTTGACAATGATATAATAACAAATCCATCTGCGATAGATGTATGGGTAAATCGTGATGGTGAGGCAGTAGAAATAAAAGCAGGAAAGACATTAAGATTTTAAAAAAGGAGATTAATTATGAAAATTTTAGTAACAGGCGGTGCCGGATATATCGGTTCGCACACATGTGTTGAGCTTCTTGACAGAGGGTATGATATAGTTGTGGTTGACAACTTTTCAAATTCAAAGCCAGAAGCACTTGACAATATTAAAAAAATCACAGGAAAAGATTTTAAGTTTTACGAGGCAGACCTTTGCGAAAGAGACAAAGTTAAGAAAATATTTGACGAGAATGAAATCTCTTGCGTAATTCACTTTGCAGGACTTAAGGCAGTTGGAGAATCTGTTTCCATTCCAATGAAATATTATCACAACAATATTTTGAGCACATTGGTACTTTGTGAGGAAATGGCAGAACATGGTTGCAAAAACATAGTATTCAGTTCTTCTGCAACTGTTTACGGAGACCCTGCGTCTGTACCGATTAAAGAGGATTTTCCGCTTCACACAACAAATCCTTACGGAAGTACAAAGTTGATGATAGAAGATATTTTAAGAGACGTGTTTGTTTCTGACGAGGAGTGGGGAATTGTTCTTCTTCGTTACTTTAACCCCATCGGCGCACACAAAAGCGGACTTATCGGCGAGGACCCCAATGGAATTCCCAACAACCTGTTGCCCTACGTTGCAAAGGTTGCAACGGGACAGCTCCCGTGTCTCGGAGTATTTGGAAACGATTACCCGACAGTTGACGGCACAGGTGTTCGTGACTACATTCACGTTGTGGATTTAAGCATTGGTCACGTTCATGCCGTAGAGAAACTTGCAAAGGGTGACAAGGGTGTGTTTACCTACAACCTTGGAACAGGCAATGGTTACAGCGTTTTGCAGGTTGTTGCGGCATTTGAAAAAGCGAGCGGCAAAAAGGTTACTTACAAAATAGTACCGCGCCGCCCCGGTGATATTGCAAAATGCTTTGCAGACCCGAAGAAGGCTCTTGATGAACTCGGATGGAAAGCACAGTATGGCATTGACGAAATGTGTGCTGATGCCTGGAACTTTGCGAAAAATCATTTTGTTGATTAATATTTTAAACCGTCATTTTAAAATGGCGGTTTTTCTTTTTGTGGTCGGTGCTGTTTTATTGAAGTCAAAGGGAGGCGAAGAGAAAATAGCTTAGAATGAACGAAATTTCTCCGAAGATGTATATAGATACTTCGAGAGGGGAATTTCGTTTATAACACAAAGGCGGATAATAAGAGTGAATTTGCAAAATTCACTTCATACAGTTAATTAATAATTGTATGTACAAATAAGATTTTTTAATTTTTAAATTTGCCTTTTTGTGGTCTGGGCTATTTTATCAAGCCGAAGGTTTTACGAAAGTGTAAACAATGTCTTATTTGTATTGACAAAAAAAGTTTCTACATATAATATATGTTATAGTACAAAGTTTTGGAGGATGTCATGAGAAACTTTTTTTATAATATGAGATTAAGATTTTCAAATTTTATGCAGGGGAGATATGGTACTGATGCTCTTTCAAAGGCAATGCTTATAGGTGCTATAGTATGTCTTTTCCTGTCAAACTTACCATATTTAAGATTTTTCTATTTTGGATTTATTCTTTTGCTTGTTCTTACCTATATAAGATGTTTTTCTAAAAATATAGGTGGGAGAAGAAAAGAACTTTACAAGTATCACGAAATAAAAAATAAGTTTACAAAATGGATTGACCTTAAAAAGAAAATCTGGAGAGAGCGAACAACTCACCGCTATTTCAAATGCACAAAGTGCAAGGCTCTTTTAAGAGTTCCGAAAGGAAAAGGAAAAATCGAGGTTACATGCCGTGTCTGCGGAGAAAAAAGCATAAGAAAATCGTGATTTTTAAGGCTTGAAAAAATTTTTAAAAAAATTTTAAAAAACTCTTGCAATTTAGAAAAAAATGTATTATAATAGTTTTTGCTGTGACATGACATACGATGAAGTGGGAGGTTGCCGGCAAGTGCGCCGGGTTTTTCCATGGAGAATGTCCGATTCTTGAAACCGGGCGACAGTCACTGTACAAAAGATGCATAGGAGGGGAAACTGTGTGCCAATTTCTACGGTGCATAAGTCCTGCCACGTCTTGAGTGCCCAGTTATGCCATATAGGTGTAAGCTGGGTTTAAAATTGTAAAGCCGTGAAACACACGGCACTGTGTACAGTATTTCTCGTCTGTCGGCGTGTCAATTAAATAAGGGTAAAAACCCGAAATACTTTATTTAGGAGGCGAGATTATGGCAAAACAGAAAATCAGAATACGTTTAAAAGCGTATGACCATGCACTGCTTGATCAGTCCGCAGAAAAAATTGTTGAAACAGCAAAGAGAACAGGTTCGTCTGTGTCAGGACCTATTCCGTTGCCAACAGAAAAAGAAGTTATCACAATTTTGCGTGCGGTACACAAGTACAAGGATTCCCGTGAGCAGTTTGAAATGAGAACTCATAAGAGACTTATTGATATCAGTTCTCCAACAGCTAAAACTGCTGAAGCGCTTGGTCGTCTTGAAGTTCCTGCGGGCGTAAGCATTGAAATCAAGCTTATGAACAAAGGTGCGAAGTAAGTAGGTCAATGTTGACAGAGGGTCAACCAATTAACCGGTAAGGTAATGTTGGCGGTGTGCCAACCAATAACCAATAAGGAGGAAACAAATCATGAATAAGGCAATTATAGGTAAGAAAATCGGTATGACTCAGATTTTTTCACCTGAGGGCAAATTGGTTCCTGTTACTGTAATTGAAGCAGGTCCATGTCCCGTAGTTCAGAAGAAAACAGTTGAAACTGACGGTTATGAAGCAGTTCAGCTGGGCTTCTCGCTTAAGAAAGCGAAAAGAGTTACAAAACCAGAAAAAGGTCATTTTGCAAAAGCAGGTGTTGAGCCTACAAGAATTTTAAAAGAATTCAAGCTCGACAATGCAGCAGAACTTAACCTTGGAGATGTTATTGCAGTTGATGTTTTCGCAGAAGGCGACAAAATCGACGTTACTGGTACATCAAAAGGTCACGGTTACGCAGGTACCGTAAAGAGATTTGGAACACATCGCGGTCCTATGGCTCACGGTTCCAAATATCACAGAGGCCCCGGTTCCATGGGTGCATGTTCAACTCCTTCAAAAGTTATGAAGGGTAAAAAGCTCCCCGGACACATGGGTGTTGAAAAAGTTACAGTTCAGAACCTCGACGTTGTAAGAGTTGATGCTGAGAGAAATCTTCTTCTCGTTAAAGGCGCAGTTCCGGGACCAAGAGGCGGCTATGTAACAGTTAAAAATGCGGTTAAAGCGTAAGGAAAGGAGGATATAGCAAATGCCTAAAACAGTTTTATATAAAATGGACGGCAGCAAAGCTGGAGAAATCGAACTTTCCGAAAAAGTTTTTGGTCAGGAAGTAAACGAAGCAGTTCTCCACGATGTTGTAGTTAACCATCTTGCAAACAAAAGACAGGGAACACAGAGCGCTAAAACAAGAAGCGAAGTTTCCGGCGGCGGTGCAAAGCCTTTCAGACAGAAGGGTACAGGCCGTGCAAGACAGGGAAGCACAAGAGCTCCCCAGTGGACAGGCGGCGGCATAGTGTTCGCTCCAAAGCCCAGAGATTACAGCTACTCTTTAAACAAAAAGACAAAGAAAGTTGCTATGTGCTCAGCACTCAGCGGTAAACTTTCCGGAAACGAACTTTTTGTTCTTGACGAGCTGAAATTCGAAGATATTAAAACAAAACAGGTTAACGAGCTTCTTAAAAACCTCGGTATCGAGTCCAAAGCTCTTATCGTAACCTGCGACAAAGACGACAATGTATATCTCTCCGCAAGAAACATTTACGGAGTTGACACTTCCTTTGTCGGAATGCTCAATGTTTATGATATCTTAAATCATGACAATCTTATCGTAGCAAAAGATGCTATCGCAAAACTTGAGGAGGTGTACGCATAATGGCAAACGCACATGATATTATTGTACGTCCCATAATTTCTGAAAACAGCATGGAGCAGCTTGCTGACAGAAAATATACCTTCGAAGTAGCTAAAGATGCTAACAAAATAGAAATCAAAAAAGCTATTGAAGAAGTATTCCCAGGTGTTTCGGTTGAAAGCGTTCACACTGTAAACGTTCTCGGCAAAACAAAGAGAATGGGCAGAACCGAAGGCAAAAGAGCCGACTGGAAAAAAGCAATTGTTAAACTTAAAGAAGACAGCAAAACAATTGAATTCTTCGAGGGTCTTATATAATAAAGTGAGGAGTGAGTAAAATTGGCTATTAAAAAGTTTAAACCGACTTCTCCGGCGCGCAGATTTATGACCGTTTCAGCGTTTGATGAAATCACTAAAACAACACCTGAACGTTCATTGCTTGAACCTTTGAAGAAAAACGCCGGCAGAAACTCATACGGTAGAATCACTGTTCGTCACCGCGGAGGCGGAAACAAACAGAAATACAGAGTTATCGATTTCAAAAGAAATAAATTTGACATTCCTGCAACTGTTATCGGTATCGAATACGATCCTAACAGAAGCGCTAACATCGCTCTCCTTCAGTATGAAGACGGCGAAAAGAGATACATCATCGCACCTTACGGTCTTACAGACGGTGACACTGTTATCTCAAGTGCTACTGCAGACATCAAACCCGGTAATGCACTTCCTATAAGCTCTATCCCCGTGGGTACACTTATCCACAACATTGAGCTTTCACCTGGAAAAGGCGGACAGCTCGTTCGCTCAGCCGGCAACAGTGCACAGCTTATGGCTAAAGAAGGCGAGTACGCACAGGTAAGACTTCCTTCCGGCGAGGTTAGAATGGTAAGACTTAACTGCATCGCTACAATTGGTCAGGTTGGAAACATCGACCATGAAAACATTTCTATCGGTAAAGCCGGCAGAAAACGTCACATGGGTATCCGTCCTACAGTCCGCGGTGTTGTTATGAATCCTAATGACCATCCGCACGGTGGTGGTGAGGGTAAATCACCTATCGGTATGCCCAGCCCTGTTACTCCTTGGGGTAAACCTGCTCTTGGTCTTAAAACCCGTAAGAAGAACAAACAGAGCAACAAGTTTATTGTTAAAGGTCGTAAGCAGAGATAGTTTATGCTATGTTTGAAACTGTGAGAGGAGGATTTATTAATGGGAAGATCAGTTAAAAAAGGACCTTTCGTTGAAGAAAGACTTTTAAAACGTATAGTTGCCATGAACGAAGCTGGTGACAAACAGGTTGTTAAAACCTGGTCAAGAAGTTCTACAATTTTTCCGGATATGGTAGGACACACAATCGCCGTTCATGACGGAAGAAAACACGTTCCGGTATATGTAACAGAGGATATGGTAGGACACAAGCTCGGTGAGTTTGCTCCAACCAGAACCTACAAAGGTCACGCCGGATCAAAAACAAGCGGTAGATAATTTTAGAAATCACTTATAAATATTAAGTGAGAGGAGGATTAGCATTATGACTGAAAGAACCGGAGCATCTGCTACTTTGAAATACGCAAGAATTTCTCCGAGAAAAGTTAAGATTGTTCTTGACCTTATCAGAAATAAGCCGGTTTCAATGGCAGCAGGTATTTTAAACAATACTCCAAAAGCTGCATCAGAAATTTTGATAAAGCTTTTGAATTCAGCAGTTGCCAATGCTGAAAACAATTTTGGACTCAGCGCTGAGAATTTGGTAGTATCCGAGGCTTATGCCAACGAAGGACCAACACTTAAGCGTATCCGTCCTAGAGCTCAGGGCAGAGCATTCAGAATAAGAAAGAGAACCAGCCACATTACTTTGGTGGTTTCCGTAAAATAGTCAGGAGGCGAGTAAATGGGTCAGAAAGTAAATCCGCACGGTTTGAGAGTCGGCATCATTAAAGACTGGGATTCCCGTTGGTATGCTGAAGGTCGTGCGTTCGGTGACAATCTTATAGAAGACCATAAAATAAGAAAGTACATTAAGAAAAAACAGTTTGACGCAGGTATTCCCAAAATTGAAATTGAGAGAACTGCTGGAAAAGTAACTGTTTCCATCTACGCAGCTAAAGTCGGTGTTGTAATCGGTAAAGGCGGCGCAGAAATCGAAAAGCTCAAAGGCGAGCTTGAAAAATTGACAGGCAAAAAAGTTAACGTAAACATTTTCGAGGTTAAAAATGCTGATGCTAATGCACAGCTCGTTGCTGAAAACATTGCAGCACAGCTCGAAAAGAGGGTTTCGTTCAGAAGAGCTATGAAATCTTCAATGCAGAGAGCAATGCGTCTCGGTGTTAAGGGTATCAAAACAACTTGCTCGGGTCGTCTCGGCGGTGCAGAAATTGCACGTGCTGAGCACTATCATGAAGGTACTATTCCACTTCAGACACTCAGAGCCGATATCGATTATGGTTTCCATGAAGCTGATACAACTTATGGAAAAATCGGCGTAAAGGTTTGGATTTACAAGGGCGAAGTACTTCCCGAAAGCAAGAGAGCACCAAAAGCGGAGGGAGGCAATAAAAATGTTAATGCCTAAAAGAGTTAAGTACAGAAGAGTAATGCGCGGCAGAATGAAAGGCCAGGCTACAAGAGGTAACCAGGTTACTTACGGTGAATTTGGTCTTCAGGCTCTTGAGCCTTCATGGATTACTTCAAATCAGATTGAAGCAGCCCGTATTGCGATGACACGTTATATCAAGAGAGGCGGTCAGGTTTGGATTAAAATATTCCCTGACAAACCCGTAACAGAGAAACCTGCTGAAACTCGTATGGGTAGCGGTAAAGGTTCTCCCGAGTACTGGGTAGCCGTTGTTAAACCGGGAAGAGTTATGTTTGAGATTAGCGGCGTTTCCGAAGAAGTTGCACGCGAAGCTATGCGTCTTGCTTCTCACAAATTGCCAATCAAATGTAAATTCATTACCCGCGAAACCGAGGAAACGGAAGGTGAAGCTTAATGAAAATTAAAGATATCAGAGATTTAGGGCTCCAGGAGCTCGAAAATCAAATCCTTGATTTGAAAAAAGAACTTTTTAACTTGCGTTTTCAGCACGCTACCAACCAGCTTGATAACCCCATGAGAATTGTTGAAGTAAAGAAAAGCATCGCAAGAATCAAAACGGTTATCAGAGAACGTGAGCTCACAAAAAGTGAGACCGTTTAATTGAAAGGAGGAAGCGTAAATGGCTGAAAGAAATGCACGTAAAGTAAGAATTGGCACTGTAGTTAGTGATAAAATGGATAAAACAATTGTTGTTGCCATCAATTACAACGTTAAACATCCGCTTTACGGTAAGGTTGTTAAAAGAACTTACAAACTTAAAGCGCATGATGAAGGAAACATTTGCGGTATCGGTGATAGAGTAAAGGTTATGGAAACCAGACCACTCAGCCGTGACAAAAGATGGAGACTTGTTGAAATCGTTGAGAAGGCAAGATAATATTCGGAAGGAGTGAATGTAAGTGGTTCAACAACAGACGCTTCTTAAAGTAGCCGACAACACCGGTGCAAAAGAATTAATGTGCATCCGTTGTTTGGGAGGTTCCCTTAAGAGATATGCTAACGTCGGAGATGTTATTGTTGCTTCCGTTAAAAAAGCAACACCCGGCGGAGTTGTAAAAAAAGGTGAGGTTGTTAAAGCTGTAGTTGTTCGTACAGTTAACGGTGTTAGAAGACCTGACGGCAGTTATCTTAGATTTGACGAAAATGCAGCAGTAATAATCAGAGATGATAAAAATCCGAGAGGTACTCGTATATTCGGCCCCGTAGCTCGTGAGCTTCGTGATAAGGATTATATGAAAATTGTGTCCTTGGCTCCGGAAGTACTGTAAGGAGGTGCTAACATGAATAAAATGCATATAAAGAAAGGCGATACTGTTAAAGTTATAGCAGGTGCCGACAAGAATAAGCAGGGTAAAGTTCTGGAAGTTCTCCCTTCAGAGGGTAAGGTTATTGTTGAAGGTGTTGCAATGGCAACTAAGCACACAAAACCAAGAAAACAGGGCGAAACCGGTGGCATTGTAAAGCAGGAAGCAGCTATATACGCTTCCAAGGTTATGCACGTTTGCAGTAAGTGTTCAAAAACCACTCGTATTGCGAGAAAGGTTCTTGATAATGGCAAAATCGTTAGAGTTTGCAAACACTGCAACGAAACCTTTAATGACTAATATTTGAAAGGAGGTTGTGCCAGTGTCTAGATTGAAAGATAAATATACTAAAGAAGTAGCTTCCGCTTTGATGAAAAAGTTTGAATATAAAAGCACAATGCAGATACCAAAGCTCGAGAAAGTTGTTATAAATATCGGTCTTGGTGAAGCTAAAGATAATCCCAAAGCTGTTGAAGCTGCTTGCGGAGATTTGGCTTTAATCACAGGTCAGAAACCTGTTATTACAAAAGCTAAAAAATCTGTTGCTAACTTTAAATTAAGACAAGGCATGAACATTGGATGCAAAGTTACTTTAAGAAGTGACAAAATGTATGAATTTGTTGACAGATTGTTCAGCGTAGCCCTCCCGAGGGTTCGTGACTTTAGAGGAATTAATGCTAATGCTTTTGACGGAAGAGGCAACTATTCCTTGGGTATTAAAGAACAGCTCATATTCCCTGAAATCGAATATGATAAGGTTGATAAAGTAAGAGGTATGGAAATTATTTTCGTTACCACTGCTAAAACCGACGAAGAAGCACGCGAGCTCTTATCGCTTATGGGTGCTCCCTTCGCTAAAAACTAAGGGGAGGAAATAAATTATGGCAAAAAAAGCAATGGTGCTTAAGCAGCAGCGCACACCGAAATATAGCACGAGAGCTTATAACAGATGCAAAATCTGCGGAAGACCTCATGCTTATCTCAGAAAGTTCGGTATCTGCCGTATATGCTTCAGGGAACTGGCATACAAAGGTCAAATCCCCGGAGTTAAAAAGGCTAGTTGGTAAAATAATTGCCCAAAGGGCTTAAATCAGTTACGGAAAAGGAGGTAGTAACATGCATATAACAGATCCTGTTGCTGATATGCTTACACGTATCAGAAATGCAAATTCCGCAAAACACGAGACTGTTGATGTACCTGCTTCAAAAGTAAAAAAGGCTATCGCTGAAATTTTACACGAAGAAGGTTATATCAAAGGCTATCAGATAATTGACGACGGAAAGCAGGGTATTATCAAAATTACTCTCAAGTACGGCGCAAACAAAGAAAAAGTATTGTCAGGGCTTAAAAGAATTTCTAAACCCGGTTTAAGAGTTTATTCAAGCCGTGATGAGCTGCCAAGAGTTTTGAAAGGTTTAGGTATTGCTATTATTTCTACATCTAAAGGCATTATGACAGATAAGAAAGCAAGAAAAGAAAACATTGGCGGCGAGGTATTAGCATTTATTTGGTAATTTTTAAATCTTAGAAATGGTGGTGAGATAAAGTGTCAAGAATAGGAAGAATGCCTATTACTGTTCCTGCCGGCGTTGAAGTAAAAGTAGGCGAAGGTAACGATGTAACAGTAAAGGGACCAAAAGGCACATTGAATCAGAAGCTTCATCCTGACATGATTATAGAGCAGTCTGCAGGCGTTATCGAAGTAAAGCGTCCTTCAGAAAACAAGGAGCACAGAGCGCTCCACGGTCTTACCCGTTCACTCCTTAACAACATGGTTGTTGGTGTAACCGACGGCTTTACTAAGGAGCTTGAAATCAACGGTGTAGGTTACAGAGCTCAGATGCAGGGAAATAAGCTTGTTCTTAGTTTAGGTTATTCACATCCTGTAGAGATGGAACCTGTAGATGGAATTAAAATTGAAGTTCCGGCTCCGAACAAAATCGTTGTAAGCGGTGCTGACAAACAGCTCGTTGGACACGTTGCGGCTATTATTCGTGAAAAGAGACTTCCTGAACCTTATAAGGGCAAGGGTATTAAGTATGTTGACGAATACATCCGTCGTAAGGAAGGTAAAGCCGGTAAGGCAAAATCTTAAGAAGGGAGAAGATAAGAGATGATTAGTAAGAAAAGCAGTAATAAATTAAGACAGAAACGTCATTTCAGAGTTCGTAACAAAGTAGTTGGAACAGAAATGCGTCCAAGACTTAATGTTTACAGAAGTTTAAATCACATTTATGCTCAGATTATCGACGATTCCAAGGGCATAACACTCGCCTCTGCATCCTCCCTCGACAAAGAATTCGGGAACGGATACGGCGGAAATAAAGAAGCTGCTCGTGAGGTTGGTAAGCTTGTTGCTAAAAAGGCTCTTGAAAAAGGTATCAAAGCTGTTGTTTTTGACAGAGGCGGATACATTTATCACGGCCGTGTAGCTGAGCTTGCTGAAGGTGCTCGCGAAGGCGGATTAGAATTTTAAAGGAGGAGGGACATTATGGCAGAGAAATTTGACTCCACTGAACACGATATTAAAGAAAAAGTTGTTACTATAAACCGTGTTGCAAAGGTTGTTAAGGGCGGACGTAACTTCCGTTTCACAGCACTCGTTGTTGTAGGTGACGAAAACGGCCATGTAGGCTGCGGCCTTGGTAAAGCTGCTGAAATTCCGGATGCAATCAGAAAAGGAATTGAAGATGCTAAGAAAAATATGGTTGAAGTACCTCTTAAAAACGGAACAGTTCCACACGAAACTATCGGTATTTCCGGCGCAGGCACAGTACTCATTAAACCTGCTGCTGAAGGTACAGGTATCATAGCAGGCGGACCGGTTCGTGCGGTAATGGAGCTTGCAGGTATCAAAAATATTCGTACAAAATCCTTGCGTAGCAATAACCCCAAAAACGTTGTAAGCGCTGCAATTGAAGGTCTTAAGAACATGAAATGTGCAGAACAGGTTTCACGTCTTCGTGGTATTGCTATTGAGGATCTTTAATCAGGTTAGGAGGGTTTACGTTGTCTAAACTCAAGATTACACTTAAAAAGAGCGTTATCGGAAGTAAACAAGACCAGATTGCAACAGTTAAGGCACTCGGTCTTAAGAAAATCCGCGACGTAAAAGAACATGAAGATACTCCACAGATCAGGGGTATGATTAACAAAGTTATTCACTTGCTTTCAGTAGAGGAAGCATAAATAAAAAAGGAGGTGTGGCACCATGAAGCTTAACGAGCTTAAACCTGCGGTTGGAAGCTGTACCGAAGCCAAGAGAAAAGGCAGAGGTGCCGGAACAGGTAATGGCAAGACAGCCGGCAGAGGTCACAAAGGTCAGAACGCACGCTCCGGCGGCGGTGTAAGACCCGGCTTTGAAGGCGGACAGATGCCTTTGTACAGACGCTTACCAAAAGTAGGATTTACTAATATATTCGCGAAAAAATTTGTGGAAATCAACGTTTCCGAACTCAACAGATTTGAGGATGGCACTGAGGTTTCAGCACAGCTTCTTAAAGAAACGGGAGTTATTAGCAAGATTTTAGATGGCGTTGTAGTACTTGGAAGAGGAGATCTTGATAAAAAGCTTACCGTAAAGGCAGCCAGATTTTCTGCATCAGCTAAAGAGAAAATCGAAGCTGCCGGCGGAAAGGCAGAGGTGATATAGTTTGTTTCAGGTTTTAAGAAATGCTTGGAAAATTCCGGAGCTTCGTAAAAAGATGCTCTACACTATGTTACTTTTGGTAGTATTCAGATTTGGTTCATTTATACCGGTTCCATGGCTTGACAGTACAGTCCTTAAGGAACTCGTATCAAACAACACAAACTCAATCTTCGGAATTATGAACACATTTTCCGGTGGTGCGTTTGAAAATGCAACCATATTCGCAATGAGTATTACACCATACATTAACTCTTCGATTATCATTCAGCTTCTCGCAGTTGCAATTCCTGCACTCGAGAGACTCAGTAAAGAAGGCGAAGAGGGAAGAAAGAAAATCCAGAACATTACACGTTATGTAACAATTGCGTTGGCACTTATTCAGGCTGCAGGTCTTTATATCGGACTTCAGAACTCAAATGCTATCACAAACCCGGGTTTTCTTACTTTTATAACAATCGTATTGAGCTTTACAGCAGGAACAGCATTCCTTATGTGGCTCGGCGAAGAAATTACTGAACGTGGTATCGGAAACGGCATATCAATGCTCATTTTCGCAGGTATCGTTGCAAGAATTCCACAGATGGCTCTTCAGGTTTGGGAAAACTACAAAACAAACTGGATTGCAATTTTAATAATTCTTGCGTTTGCAATAGCTGTTGTAGCATTCATTGTTATCTTTAACAATGCTGAAAGAAGAATTCCTGTTCAGTATGCAAAAAGAGTAGTAGGCAGAAAAATGTACGGCGGTCAGAGCACACATATTCCGATTAAGGTGACAATGGCAGGCGTTATGCCTATCATCTTTGCTATGAGTATCATGGCTTTCCCCGGAACAATTACTGCTCTTGTAAATCCTAATGCTACATCAGGATTTGCAGCATGGGTGGCAAAATTCTTTAATCAGTCAAATCCCTGGTATGCAGTGATTTACTTTATACTGATTATTGCGTTCACCTACTTTTACACAGCAATTTCATTCAATCCTATCGAGATTTCGAATAACATGAAGAAAAACGGCGGATTTATCCCCGGTATCAGACCAGGAAAGCCCACTTCGGACTTTATCTCCAGAGTTCTTTCCAAGATTACACTTGCAGGTGCGATATTCCTCGGTATCGTTGCGATACTTCCTATCATACTTGCTATGATAAATCCCGGTCTTGCAGGTCTCAGCATCGGTGGAACATCACTTCTCATCGTAGTTGGATTTGCACTTGAAACTGTTAAACAGCTCGAATCCCAGATGCTTATGCGTCACTATAAAGGATTTTTGGAATAATCGAGGTAGACTGAAATGAAAATGATACTG
>JAZOQG010000014.1:0-1674 GCA_045656005.1 Clostridia bacterium | reverse complement strand
TGCTCTGTCATAGATATCAATAACTTCTTGTGAAGGAGCCTTTGTAAGCAATGTTACTGCAACTGCCACAATCGCGCCTATTACAAAGCCGGGGAAGATTTCGTATACTTGTGTATCGAAAATCACAGGACTCATTACAGTGTCTGTAAAGAGAATGAGCCAAAGAATATCAGCAACGGCTCCGCCTATAATACCCGCAACGGCTCCGGGATAATTGAAACGCTTCCAGAAAAGGGAGAGTATTACAACAGGTCCAAATGAAGCTCCGAAAAGTCCCCATGCATTTTCAACCATTGACATGATACTGCCTGCCCATGAATCAGCATTATTAAATCCGCTGCGTGCAATAAAGAAACCAACTATAGCAATAACAACAACAACTATACGTCCTATCCACAATGTTTCCTTTTCAGAAGCTTTTCCTTTGCGGATAACAGGATTGTAGATATCACTTGTAAATGAAGATGAAGCAACAAGGAGCTGTGAATCTGCAGTACTCATTGATGCTGCAATAATCGCCGCAAGCAAAATTCCTGCAATAAATCCGGGGAACATATCAAGAACTATTTCAATGAATACACTTGCCTGATTGCCCGGAAGAAGTTTTTCCGCAAGCGCAGTCCCATCTGATAAAAGATACGTTCTGCCTAAAAATGCAATTGAAATAGCAGCCGCAAGTGTAATAATAAGCCAAGATATGGCAACCGTGGAAGCCTTTTTAATCATTTTGGAATTCTCAATAGCCATAAATCTTACAATGATGTGGGGCATACCAAAATATCCGAAGCCCCAAGCAAGACCGGAAACAATTTCGTGCCAAGGTGCCGCAAAAGGATTTGTAGAAAAGGCTGTGACGCCGGCTGCAAAAGCCTCATTTTTGCTTGCATCAAAATCACCAAAAGTAACCATAACTATCGGCACTGCAAGAAGTGCCACAAGCATAAGCAATCCTTGGAAAAAGTCTGTCCAACAAACTGCTTTATAACCACCCATAAATGTATAGCAGAGAATTATTACCGCAAAAATAATCATGGCAAGATCTTCTCTTCCCGTGAAGATTTTAGGAAGTACTGCTATGAAAACTGTGGTGCCTGCATTAAATGCAGATGCAACATAAACTGTAAAGCTCACAAGGAAAATAACCGCACAAACAATTTTAAGAACTGAGCTCTTTGATGCGAATCTGTTTGTAAGATATTGAGGTAATGTTATTGAATCGTTTGCCGCACTTGAAAAACGTCTTAAACGTCTTGCTACTATTATCCAGTTAAGTGCAGTGCCCAACGCAAGACCTATACCAATCCAAACTTGACCCATACCGAAAGCAAGAAGACTTCCGGGGAATCCCATTAAAAGCCAGCCTGACATGTCAGAAGCTTGTGCGCTCATCGCTGTTACCCAAGGTCCCATAGAACGTCCGCCTAAGAAATATTCTTTTTCTCCTCCGCTTTTAGAGCGAATGAAAAAATAAAGACCTATGAGAAGCATCGCTACAAAATATAATACAAATGCTAAAATTTTACCCATTTATTTTAATTCCCTTCTCAAAAATTTCTTCTAATTATAACATTCTCACTTTATCACAGTCAAGTGGAAAATCAAAAAGAGCCCGTATAACGAGCTCTTCAGATAAAACCTTATTGTAATTGAGAATTACTCTTCGATTTCTTTTAC
>JAZOQG010000013.1:0-1688 GCA_045656005.1 Clostridia bacterium | reverse complement strand
GATTGCTATAAGTTCTTCAACAGAAACATCAATATCTTTTTCAGCCAGCATATCCTGTGCTTCTTCAGGTGTTTCCTTGCTGAAAAGTTCTTTAACAAATTCTTCGTCAGCAAAAATTTCTTTGATTCTTTCTTCGTTCATGTTTTTTCTCCTTTTATAAATAGTTTTATTTTTTAATTATTACCATCTGGTTCCTGATTTTGTTAATGAATATCCAACAAATGCGGCATTCACTACAAATGGAATAATAAGTGCTATGATAAATGTCAACGTACCGCCGGAAACATCTTTCAGTTCATCTTCACCAAGTTCGCCTTCTTCACTGCTTGCCTGCTGTTCCATTTTTGCAATAATAATTTCTCTGAGTTTAATGAGGTCTTCTACAGAAAAATCAATGTCTTTTTCTTCCAAAAGCGCCTTTGCTTCTTCCGGTGTTTCCTTGCTGAAAAGTTCTTTAACAAACTCTTCGTCGGAAAATACTTCCTTAATTCTTTCTTCGTTCATAGGTTTTCTCCTTATATATAAATGTTATTAATTGTTGTTTGCTACCATCTTCTTTCAGCAGCAAGGCCTACACCTGTAAACAACAAACCTATAGCAGCAGGTACTGCAACTGATATTAAAACAAACGCTGTGCCTGTAAGAAGCACGCCACCTGCAACATTTTCCAGCTCATCGTCGCAAATTTCATCATCTTCGCCGTTTGCTGCTGCCTTTAATTTTTCATCAACTATATTTTTGATTGCTATAAGTTCTTCAATGGAAACATCAATATCTTTTTCAGCCAGCATATCCTGTGCTTCTTCAGGTGTTTCCTTGCTGAAAAACTCTTTAACAAACTCTTCATCAGAAAATACTTCTTTAATTCTTTCTTCGTTCATAATATCTCTCCTTTATATTTGTATTTTTAATTTTTAACTGTTTGTTTTATATTACCAGCGGCCTGTTGTACGTCTGGCAATAGTCACTGCGCCAATAGCTATGTAGGCAGCTCCCATTACAGCTGCCACAGCAAAAAGTACAGGCAGGACACCGCCTGCAACATCTGCCAGTTCTTCTTCTGTCAGTTCAGCGGGTTCGCCGTTTTCTGTCTGCTGCAGTTTTTTTGCAACAATTTCACCAAGCTTGACAATCTCTGCAACTGTAAGGTCAATATCTTTTTCAGCCAGCAAAACCTGAACCTCTTCAGGTGTCTCTTTGCCAAAAAGTTCCTTCACAAACTCTTCGTCTGCAAATACTTCCTTAATTCTTTCTTCCGTCATAACATTACCTCCTTACTGAAGATATTATTTGTATTTTTCTATGGTTACAGTTTAACAGATTTTTTTGCCAGAATTTTTAAAAACGTATAAACTGTCATTTTTTTGATGTGAACAGAACATAAAAACAGAAAAAGCAGAAAACATCTGTAATTTTCTGCTTTTATCTTTATAAATTTGTATACCAATATTTCAATAGCAATTCCAAACACTGCATTTATATGTCCATCAGAATTTCTTTCACATTGTAAACAAACGGAGAAACCACAAAAGTTTCTCCGTTATGGGGTGTTTCAATCTGTTCGCCAAATTCAAATTTATCGAACTGTTTTACAAATTAGAATTTATTAAATGCTTTTTACTGGATGCAGTTCAATATATCCTCTTGTACCGATAGGCTCTAATTGAATACGGGGGTTGCTATCATCC